>NZ_JBQJIN010000060.1:0-2500 GCF_052078695.1 Lysobacter sp. CA196
GCTTTGACCGAAGGAACTCCCTGTGGGACTTTTGGGCCAGCAAAAGAAAGTAACCCGGCCGCGTTAGCGGACGGAAGCTCTGCTTTGGTGTTTGATATTGATCTTGCGTGAGCGATACGCCGCGAGATCGAAGCGGCGTGGTCGCGGCTTGCGCCGCTCCTACCCAAAAGCGCAGAAGCCTGTGCACTCGGTAGTTAATCGAACTGCATTAATAATCTAAATGCATCGCGCAAAGAAAAACGCCGCAACCAGAAGGTTGCGGCGTTTTAGGATAAAGCCCCTGGCGATGACCTACTCTTGCATGGCTTAGGCCACACTACCATCGGCGCATGTGCGTTTCACTTCCGAGTTCGGGATGGGATCGGGTGGTGCCACACAGCTATTATCACCAGGGAGAGGGTGGAGGGTCGCAGGTCTCGATGGACTGAGTTGCGCTCACGCTCACGTTGGTTTGCTTCAGACGGGATGGACTCCGTCATCGGCGAATAAGTTGGAATGTAGCGAGCAGTATTTTGGGCGAAACGTCGTAACGCGTCAATGAAGCCAAGGCAACTTGAGGTTATATGGTCAAGCCACACGGATCATTAGTACAGGTTAGCTCAATGCGTTGCCGCACTTACACACCCTGCCTATCAACCACCTAGTCTTGATGGTTCCTTTAGGGGACTTAAAGTCCCGGGAGATCTCATCTTGAGGCGCGCTTCCCGCTTAGATGCTTTCAGCGGTTATCGCTTCCGAACATAGCTACCCGGCAGTGCCACTGGCGTGACAACCGGAACACCAGAGGTTCGTCCACTCCGGTCCTCTCGTACTAGGAGCAGCCCCTCTCAAATCTCCAACGCCCACGACAGATAGGGACCGAACTGTCTCACGACGTTCTGAACCCAGCTCGCGTACCACTTTAAATGGCGAACAGCCATACCCTTGGGACCGACTACAGCCCCAGGATGTGATGAGCCGACATCGAGGTGCCAAACACCGCCGTCGATATGAACTCTTGGGCGGTATCAGCCTGTTATCCCCGGAGTACCTTTTATCCGTTGAGCGATGGCCCTTCCATACAGAACCACCGGATCACTAAGACCTACTTTCGTACCTGCTTGATCCGTCGATCTTGCAGTCAAGCACGCTTATGCCTTTGCACACAGTGCGCGATGTCCGACCGCGCTGAGCGTACCTTCGTGCTCCTCCGTTACACTTTGGGAGGAGACCGCCCCAGTCAAACTACCCACCATACACGGTCCCCGACCCGGATTACGGGCCTAGGTTAGAACGTCAAGCACGACAGGGTGGTATTTCAAGGATGGCTCCACCACAGCTAGCGCCATGGTTTCATAGCCTCCCACCTATCCTACACAGACGAACTCAACGTTCAGTGTAAAGCTATAGTAAAGGTTCACGGGGTCTTTCCGTCTTGCCGCGGGAACGCTGCATCTTCACAGCGATTTCAATTTCACTGAGTCTCGGGTGGAGACAGCGCCGCTGTCGTTACGCCATTCGTGCAGGTCGGAACTTACCCGACAAGGAATTTCGCTACCTTAGGACCGTTATAGTTACGGCCGCCGTTTACTGGGGCTTCGATCAAGAGCTTCGCCTTGCGGCTGACCCCATCAATTAACCTTCCAGCACCGGGCAGGCGTCACACCCTATACGTCCACTTTCGTGTTTGCAGAGTGCTGTGTTTTTGATAAACAGTCGCAGCGGCCTGGTCACTGCGGCCCCTCCCAGCTATTCACCAGAAAGGGCGCACCTTCTCCCGAAGTTACGGTGCTATTTTGCCTAGTTCCTTCACCCGAGTTCTCTCAAGCGCCTTAGAATTCTCATCCTGCCCACCTGTGTCGGTTTACGGTACGGTCTGCGTAAGCTGAAGCTTAGGAGCTTTTCCTGGAAGCGTGATATCAGCAGCCTAGTCCAAAAGGACCGGTCCTTAGTCTCAACGTTGCCCCCCCGGATTTGCCTAAGGGGACCGCCTCAACTCTCTCACCAGGACAACCAACGCCTGGCCTGCTTAACCTTCTCCGTCCCTCCATCGCACTTACGCGAGGTGCAGGAATATTAACCTGCTTCCCATCGACTACGCATTTCTGCCTCGCCTTAGGGGCCGACTCACCCTGCGTCGATTAACGTTGCGCAAGGAAACCTTGGGCTTTCGGCGTGCGGGCTTTTCACCCGCATTATCGTTACTCATGTCAGCATTCGCACTTCCGATACCTCCAGCGGACTTCTCAATCCACCTTCAACGGCTTACGGAACGCTCCTCTACCGCGCATCACAAAGTGATGCACCCCAAGCTTCGGTTTATCGCTTAGCCCCGTTAAATCTTCCGCGCAGACCGACTCGACCAGTGAGCTATTACGCTTTCTTTAAAGGGTGGCTGCTTCTAAGCCAACCTCCTGGCTGTCTGTGCCTTTCCACATCGTTCACCACTTAGCGATAAATTTGGGACCTTAGCTGTGGGTCTGGGTTGTTTCCCTTTTCACGACGGACGTTAGCACCCGCC
>NZ_JBQJIN010000061.1:0-4185 GCF_052078695.1 Lysobacter sp. CA196
CACGGTCTCGTGGCCGCTGGCGAAACGGCGGTCGCGGGCGAACTCGACCACGTCGCGCTGGCGCACGGCCACGCCCTTGGGCACCCCGGTCGAGCCGGAGGTGTACATCACGTAAGCCAGTTGCTCGGGGTGGATCGCCGGCTTGCGTACACGCGCTTCGGTCGCTGCGTTGAAATCGAAGCGGTCCAGGCGCAACAGGGGCGGATGGCTGAAGCCGCGTGCGTCGACGCCGGCGTCCGCGATCAGCACGGTGGCCTTAGTCTCGTCCAGCAACTGGCTTAGGCGTTCGTCAGGATGCTGCTCGTGCAGCGGCAGGTAGTAGGCGCCGGTCTTGAGCACGGCCAGCACGGCCACGACCAGCTCGGGCGAGCGCCGCAGCAGCAGGGCGACGCCGCGTTCGGCGCCGGCGCCGTGGCGTCGTAGTTCGTGGGCCAAGGCTTCGGCGCGGCGGTCGAGTTCGGCGTAGTTCCACTCGACGCCGTCGCCGACCACGGCGATCGCGTGCGGGCTCAAGGCGACCTGGCGCTCGAATGCGGCCGCGACCGATTCCAATTCGACCGGGTGCGCAGTGTCGTTGCAGTCGCGCAGCAGGTGGCGGCGCTCGGCCTCGTCGAGCAACTCGACTGCACCGATCGGCAGCTCGTCGTCTTCGGCGATGACGACGAGCATGCGTTGTAAACGCCGCCCGATGGCTTCGGGGGTCGGGGCATCGAACAGATCGCTGGCGTATTCGAGTGCGCCGTCGAGGCCGCTGGCCTGGCCATCGTCGTCGAAGCGTTCGCAGAAGGCGACGCTCAGATCGAACTTGGCCACATCGAGGGCGAACTCGGCCGCGTGCGCACGCAGGCCCGGCAACTGCAGCTCAGCCTGCTCGGTGTTCTGCAGCACCAGCAACACCTGGAACAGCGGGTGGTGGGACAGCGAACGCTCGGGTTTCAGTGTGTCGACCAATTGCTCGAACGGCAGGTCCTGGTGTTCGAACGCGGCCAGATCGGTCGCGCGCACCCGCGCCAGCAGTTCGTCGAAGCGCGGGTTGCCGCGGGTGTCGGTGCGCAGCACCAGGGTATTGAGGAACAAGCCCACGAGTTCGTGCAGGGCGGCATCCTGGCGGCCGGCGATCGGCGTGCCGATGGCGAGGTCGGTGCCGGCGCCGAGCCGGGTCAGGGTCGCGGCGAGCGCGGCCTGCAGGACCATGAACAAGGTCGCGTGGTGGCGGCGTGCGATCGCACGCAGGCGCGCATGGGTGTCGGCATCGAGCACGAAGCCGCACTGGCCGCCGCGATAGCTCGCGCGCGGCGGGCGCGGCCGGTCGCTCGGCAGTTCGATCTGTTCGGGCAGGCCGGCCAACGCTTCCCGCCAGTAGCCGATCTGCACCGAGATCAGGCTGGTCGGATCGGCTTCGTCGCCGAGCAGTTGTTGCTGCCACAAGGTGTAGTCGGCGTACTGCACCGGTAGCGGCGCACGGATCGGGGCCTGGCCGGCCAGACGCGCGGCATAGGCCTCGGCCAGGTCGCGCGCGAGCGGCGCCAGCGAGGCGCCATCGCCGGCGATGTGGTGCAGCAACAGCAGCAACGCGTGCTGTTGCGGGCCGAGCCGGACCAAGGTCGCGCGCAGCGGAATCTCGTGGCGCAGGTCGAAGGCGTAGGCGGCGGCTTGCGACAGCGTGTCGGCCAGATCGGCTTCATCGCTGTCGACGAGGTCCAACACCGGGATAGCGCGGTCGAGGACTTGTTGGCTCGGCACTTCACCGGCGGGGAACACCGTGCGCAGGCTTTCGTGGCGCTCGCACAGGTCGGCGAGCGCGGCACGCAAGGCGTCGACGTTCAACTCGCCGTCCAGGCGCAAGGCCAGCGGCATGTTGTAGGTCGCGCTGGGGCCTTCGAACTGGTGCAGGAACCACAGCCGGCGTTGCGCGAACGACAGCGGCAGGGCCTGCGGACGTGGCATCGGCCGCAGCGCCAGGCGCCGGCGTTGGTGGGGGTCGAGCGAGAGGGCGAGGCCGGCGACGGTCGGGGTCTCGAACAAGCTGCGGATCGACAACTCGACATCGAGTTCGGCGCGGATGCGGCTGATCAAGCGGATCGCCAGCAGCGAGTGGCCGCCGAGGACGAAGAAGCTGTCGTCGATGCCGAGCTGGGCGGCGTGTTCGTCGGACAGACCGAGCACGTCGGCGAACAGTGCGCACAGGGTTTGCTCGCGTGGGTTGCGCGGGGCGCGCTGGCTGGCCGGGACGAAGTCCGGCGCCGGCAAGGCCTTGCGGTCGAGCTTGCCGTTCGGCAACTGCGGCAAGGCGTCGAGGACCACGATGGCGGCCGGCACCATGTACTCGGGCAGGCGCGCGGCCAAGGTCTCGCGCAGCGCTTCGCGGTTCACTTCCGAAGTGGAAACCAGGTAAGCGACGATCTGCTTCTGCCCCGGCCGGTCCTCGCGCACGATCGCGCTGTTGCGCGGGTAGCCGGCGCGCGCGAGTTCGGCCTCGATCTCGCCGAGTTCGATGCGGAAGCCGCGCAACTTGACCTGATGGTCGACGCGGCCGCGGTGGACGATGACCCCGTCCTCGCGCCAACTGGCGAGGTCGCCGGAGCGGTACATGCGCTCGCCGGCAACGAAGGGATCGGCGACGAAGCGTTCGGCGCTGAGCGCGGCGCGGCGCAGATAGCCGCGCGCCAGGCCGTCGCCGGCGATGTACAGCTCGCCGGTGACCCCGGCCGGCACCGGCCGCAGCGCGGTGTCGAGCACGTACAGGCGCGTGTTCCAGATCGGCCCGCCGATCGGGATCGGGCCCTCTTCGACTTCATGGCAAGGCCAGGCGGTGACGCCGACCGAGACTTCGGTCGGGCCGTAGGAATGGTGCAGCGGCCGGCCGATATGCTCGGCAACGCGATGGCGCAGGTCCGCCGACAGCGCTTCGCCGCCGCAGATAATGCGGCGCAGGCTGGTACAGGCAGCCGCGCCGGGTTCCTGCACGAACATTTCGAGCATCGAGGCGACGAAGTGCACGGTGGTGACGCGTTCGCGCTGGATCAGCTCGGCGAGGTAAGCCGGGTCGCGGTGGCCGTCGGGGCGGGCGACGATCAAGCGCGCACCGTGCAGCAGCGGCCAGAACAGCTCCCACACCGACACGTCGAAGCTGGTCGGGGTCTTCTGCAGCACCGCGTCGTCGGCCTGCAAGGCGTACTCGCCCTGCATCCAGGCCAGGCGGTTGACGATGCCGCGGTGCGGAATCACCGCGCCCTTCGGCGTGCCGGTCGAGCCGGAGGTGTAGATCACGTAAGCCGGGTGATCGAGGTGCAGCGGGCGCGTGCGATCCGCGTCGTTAGGCGCGCTGCTCGCGAAACCGTCCAGCGAAGCAACGAAGCTGGCGTCGTCGACGCGCAGCAGCCCGTCGTGCGCAGGCAGGCGTTCGACCACATCGCCGCGCGTCACGATCCGCACCGGCGCGGCGTCGGCGATCATGTGAGCGAGGCGGTCGCTCGGGTAGTCGGTGTCGAGCGGCAGATAGGCCGCCCCGCTCTTGAGCACCGCGCACAGGGCGACGACCAGTTCCAGCGAGCGCGGCAGGGCCACGCCGACGACAGCCTCCGGGCCGATGCCGTCGGCGATCAAGCGACGGGCGAGGCGGTTGGCGCGCGCGTCGAGTTCGGCGTAGTTGAGTTGTTCGCCTTCGAACACCACCGCGATCGCCTCGGGCGTGCGCATGGCTTGCGCGCTGAGCAGATCGGCCAAAGTTTGCGCCGGTACCGCGTGCTCGGTCGCGTTCCACTCAAGCAGCACCTGCGCCGATTCCGCGGCATCGAGCAGCTCGATGCGGCCGACCGGCTGCTGTGCATCGGCCACAAAGGCTTCCAGCAAACGCTGATAACGGCCGCCCAGGCGCAGTACCTCGTCACGCGTGAACAAGTCGGGGCGGTAGCTCAGCTTGAGTTGATACGGCTGGCCCGGAATCAGCGCCAGGCCGACCGGGTAATGCGAGGTGTCGCCGCCGTGGTGGCTGTGCAGGGCGATGCGCAGCGCGTCCGGCGCGTCCTCCTGGTCTTCGCCGACCGGGAAGTTCTCGAACACCACCAAGGTGTCGAACAACTCGCCGTGCCCGGCCAGGCGCTGAATCTCGGTCAGGCCGAGATGCTGGTGATCGAGCAGTGCCGATTGTTCGTGCTGCAGACGCAGCAGCAGCTCGCGCACCGA
>NZ_JBQJIN010000062.1:0-3739 GCF_052078695.1 Lysobacter sp. CA196
CGGCGCGCTGGATGAACGAGGCATAGTTGTTGTACGCGTAGAAGCGCACCGGCTTGAGCACCTTAGTCCCGTCGAAGGACACCAGGCTGGTGCCGCTGACGTTCATCTCCGGCCGGCCGAGGGTGGGATCCTCGGTCGCCCAGATCACCCCGCCGTTGGGCAGGCTGATCGACCACTTGCCGATCGCCACCGCCTTGCCCGGCTGCTCCAGCGCCACCGACACGCGGCGGTCCGGCTGCAGGGCTTCCGACGAGGATTTCGTCGTCGTGCCCTCGGTGACCGGCTTGCTGTAGCTGCGCGTACGCAGCTTGAACAGCAAACCGTCTTCGCCGCTGCACGCCTCTTCCGTGCAGGTCATGGCTTCGGCGGGCGGCGCCTCGGACTGGGCAGTGGTCTCTTTAGTGGACTCCTGCGCAGTCGCCAACGGGGCTGCGCCCGCCAACAGGCTGATCAGGGTGTAGTCCAGCAATTTCATCTTCATCTTCATGTCCGCCCCCTCAATTCCGCTTCACGTCGACAGGGGCGGTCGGATCGTTGCTCGACTCGACTCGCACCTTGGCGCGCACTTCGGGGCTCAGTCGTTGGGCCAACGCGTCGTAGACGGCCTTGGCGCGTCGCATGCCGAGCGCAGTGTTGTATTGGTACGAAGCGCGGACATCGGTGTGGCCGACGATCGCGATGACGCCGCCGTGCATGCGTTCCAGCGCAGCAGCGACCTTGTCGAGCAGCGGCTCGAATTCCGGACGGATGGTCTCCTTGTTGGTGTCGAACAACACCGTGCCCAACAGCGCACCGCCCTCGCCCAGGCCGACGATCAGCGAACCCGGGTCGTCGGCGTTGCCGCGGACGCTGACCTTCAGCGCCTGCAGCACGTCGGCCGGCAGTTGCTTGACCAACGCGGCCTTGACCGCGGAAGCCCGATCGAACGCCAGCGACTCGCTATCGCCGTTGGCGCTGATCACCACCTCACCGCCGCGGTGCTGCTTGATCTTGTCGGCCATCTTCTCGATCGCCGGCAGATACTGCGCACGCACCTCGGCGCTGCCCGGGGCGAAGAAGACTTCGCCCAGTTCCATCTCGACCTGCTCCTCACCGCCTTCGATCAGCCCGGCCGGCAGCTTGACGCCCCAGTCGAAGCGGACCGGCAGGCCCGGGGTGACGCGACGCGTCAGCGGGTTGTCGGTGGTGAACACCGTGCCCGGCGGCAGGGTCGACGGATCGACCTTGAGGATGAAGTTGCGGCCGCGTTCCAAAGTGCCCACGTCCACGCCCTCGAGGTGATAGCGGCCGTACTGGTCGGTCTCCATCAACAAGCCCTCGATCGAGGCGATGCGCACGCCCGGGATACCGCGTTCGTCGACACCGGTGTTGCGAACGATGTAGTCGACCAGGTAGCCGCCCTCGGTCGGGCTGACCCGACGTTCCACCGTCGGTGCCGCGCCGCTCAGGTTCTTGGCCGCGTCGCCGCTGCGCTCGATCCGGGTGGTACCGGCCGCATCCATCCGCACCGTCACGCCCTGCTTGGTGGTCAGCGCGAAGTCGTCGTTGAAGCTCAACTCCTTCAGGCGCTGGCTGATCACCACGCGGTGCGCGTCGGCCGGATCGGCGTCGGACTGACGGGCCGAGATGCTGCCCAACACGATGCCGTGCAGCATCGGCGAGCTCGCGTCCGGTTCCGCCTTCGGACCGTTGCCGCGGTCGACCGTAGTCGAGTTCGGCACGTAAGCCTCGGCAGCGAAGCCGCCCTGGACCCGCGCGTCGTCGATCGCCGCGCTGTCCTGCCAACCGTCGCTGTCGCGGTCGTCGAACACGGTACCCAGGATCAGGGCGTGGTCGAGCAACGGATCCGCAATCAACTGCACTTCGGCCGTGGCCACGTTCGAGACGATCTTGCCGTTGTCGCGCATCAACGCGCTGTTGGAGTGGATGCCCGCGCGCACGCCGGCGCCGACCCGCAGCAGGTAGGTGAACGTCGCGCGCTCACCGGCGGCGATGTCGACCTGGTCGACCTGGATCGGATAGGTACCGACCAGGCGACCGACGCCGTCACGGTCTGCGACCGACAGCGAACCGTCGACGAAGGTGAAGCCCGCAGGCGGCGTGTCGACCAGGGTCGCGTCGATCGCGTCGACGGTGCCGGTGTTCTCGACCGTGACCGTGTAGCGGACCAGGTCGCCGATCTTCACGTCGCGCGGCGACGCCTGCTTGATCACCCGCAGGGTCGGCGGCGGCGCCACCGTGGTGCTGGTGGTGCACGCGCCCACGCAGGCCGGGTTGTCCGTACCGGTGCCGACGACGGTGTTGTTGACCGTCTCCGACGCCTGTGCGTTGACCGTCGCGGTGTAGCTCACCGTGTAGGTGCCCGGCACCGTACCGGCCGGCAAGGTGCACACCAGCGGGTTAGCCGCATTGCAGCTGTAGCCGGCCGCACCGGTCACCGCGGTGAAGTCCAGACCCGTGCCGAGGGTATCGGTCAGGGTCAGGGCATTGCGAGTCGGCGCATTGGCCACCGTCGTCGTCAGCGTGTAGGTGATCGTGTCGCCTTGCGCCACCGGGCCGGCCGTGCTGGCCGACTTCGTGTAGCTGACCACCGGCGGCGCGACTTCCGTCGTCACCGAGCAACCCGCGTTGCTGCAATTCGGAGCGTCGGTACCGGTACCGACCACAGCGTTGTTGACGCTGCCGCCGGCCTGGCCGTTGACCCGCGCGGTGTAAGTCACCGCGTAGCTGCCCGGCACCGTACCTGCCGGCAAGGTGCACACCAGCGGATTGGCCGCATTGCAGGTGAAGGCACCGGCGCTGGTCACCGCGACGAAGTCCAGACCGGACCCCATCGTGTCGGTCAGCGTGGTCACGCCCGTCGTCTGCGCGTTGATCACCGTCGCCGTCAAGGTGTAAGTGATCACGTCGCCGACCACGACCGGACCGGCGGTGCTCGCCGTCTTCTCGTAGCTCACCGCCGACGCCGTCACCGGGGTGGTCGTGGTGCAGGTGCCGGTGCAGGTCGGATTATCCGTACCCGTGCCGACCACCGCGTTGGTCACGCCGCCCGTCGCCTGCGCATTCACTCGTGCCGTGTAGGTCACGGTGTAGACGCCCGGCACCGTACCGGCCGGCAATGTGCACACCAGCGGATTGGCTGCATTGCAGCTATAGGCGCTCGCCGGGCTCTGACCGGTCACCGCCACGAAGTCCAGGCCAGCGCCCAGCGTGTCGGTCAGGGTCAGCACACCGATGGTCTGCGCGTTCGCCACCGTCGTCGTCAGGGTGTAGGTGATCACGTCGCCGACCACGACCGGACCGGCGGTGCTGGCGGTCTTGGTGTAGCTGACCGTCGACGGAACCACCGGGGTGTTGATCGTCGTGGTGCACGACGGATCCGTGCTGCCCACCGGACAGGCCGTACTGGTCGAGGTCGCGGTGTTGCTGATCGAACCGGCGGTCACGTCGGCCGCGGTCACCGTGTAGGTGCCGGTCAGCACGCAGGTCGCGCCCGGCGCCACCGTGGCGCAGGTCGTGCTGCTCGGGGTGATCTTGCTGTCGTTCACCACCACGTTGGTCAGGTTGCCGCTGGCGCTGGTGTTGGTCACCGTCACCGTGTAGGTCAGCACATCGCCCACCGACACCGTGCCGCTGCCGTCGTTATCGGCATTGGCCATGGTCTTGGCGATCGTCTGGCTCAACGCCGTCACCGGCGTGGTCACCGTCGTCGTGCAGGCCGGATCGGTGCTGCCCACCG
>NZ_JBQJIN010000063.1:0-3127 GCF_052078695.1 Lysobacter sp. CA196
ACCTGTATGAACGCAGCGGCTGCTATCGCGGCTCATTGGAGCATCGGTCGCCGTACCCATCGAGATCATCAGGACCTCCAGGTATGAACCGCGACCCGAATTGGCGTGTCCCGATGGCACGAGCATCATGGCGATCATTCTCCCTTTCGTGAGGAAAACGCTCACGGACGAGGCTATGTCCGAGTCTTCGAGCGAAGGCGCTTCCGAGTCGGGTCCGGAGCTGCCATTCGAATCTCAGGACGCCGGCGACTGTTCCGGTCGTCTGTGGGGGCGGCTGATGGAGCAGGCGCAAGGCGGCGATCGCGTCGCGTATCAGGCTTTGCTAAAAGGCATTACGCCGTATTTGCGTAGCATCACCCGTCGCTATCTCGGTCGCGGCGAGGATGCCGAAGATGCCGTGCAGGAGGTACTGATGACCGTGCACGCTATCCGTCATACCTACGAGTGCGGACGTCCATTCAAGCCCTGGCTCAGCACTATTGCGACTCGTCGCTGTATCGATTTGTTGCGCAAACGTTCCCAGCGGCTTAAGCACGAGATCGAGGCTGGCGATGAGATCGCCGAGCGGCCGCACGTCGCACAGGGGCCGGACGAAGCGATCTCACGGCAGCACGCGGCGGGTGTAGTGCAGCGGGCGGTGGCGGCGTTGCCGGAGCGACAACGCGAAGCCGTGCGCTTGCTGCGGTTGAACGAGCTATCGCTCAGTGAAGCGGCTGCGCAGAGCGATCAGAGTGTCGGTTCGCTCAAAGTTGCCTGCCATCGCGCGCTCAAATCGTTGCGCGCGATGGTGATGAAGGAGGGGGCGATACATGAATGATACCGAGCGGCTGATAGAACAACTCGCCGATCGCTCCGGACCGGTCAAACGGCTGTCCTCGCCGTTGCGGCGCACCCTATCGTGGCTGTTGATGGCGGTGCCGGTCATGCTCGTCATCGTCGCCGCTCACGGGCCGCGCGTGGATTGGTGGCGGACGATGGCGGTTCCAAGCATTGCGGTGGAATGGATGGCCAGCCTGCTGACCGGCATATTGGCTGCGTACGCCGCATTCCAGGTCAGCGTCCCGGGTCGTTCCACGTCGTGGGCGTGGTTGCCGTTGCCGGCGGCGTTGTTGTGGCTGGCCGGCTTGGGCATGGGCTGCATGGGCGACTTCCTGGGGCGAGGCTTCGCCGCGTTTACGTTTCAGCTACATGCCTTCGAATGCGCCTGGGCGATTGCCCTGACCAGTCTTCCGCTGGGTTTCGTCTTGTTGTGGATGGTGCGTCATGCGGGGGTGGTGCGTCCGGCACCGACCGCGATACTGGCCGCCTTGAGCGCCGCTGCACTGTCGGCCGCCACGGTAAGTCTCATACATGAAGGTGAAACCGCTCTGATGGTGTTGCTGTGGCATGTCGGGATGGTGATCGCGCTGTCGATGTTGAGCTGGTGGTTCAGTGGGCGTTTCTTCTCCTGGATCGGCTACGCGCGGAAGTAAGTGTGATGGCGGCGCTCGAAGCTTCAGGGGTCGGGTACCTCAGATATGGCGACGAGACCTCATAGGCGCATCCGACCGGCGGTGAGCAAGGACTGAACCGATCCGTAAATCATTCTTCGTTGGGGTGTAACCAAATCGGCCCGCGCAACGAACTCTTCAAGGCGAGCGAAATGATCGCTCCGCACCCCGTCCACCGAGCGTTTGCCGCGGCATCGCCTGGCCGACGGTCTTCCCATTTTTAGGAGAGTACAGATGAAATCCAATTCGATCGCCGGCGTGTCGGGTGTCGCACTGGCGCTGATGGCCGCGGCTCTAGTCGTGTCGAACCCGGTTGCGGCCAAGCCGAAGGGCCACGCGAAGGTCGATCTCGTGCATTGTTCGGGCGTCAATCAATGCAAGGGGCATAACGATTGCAAGACTGCCGATAATGCCTGCAAGGGTAAGGGCAGCTGCAAGGGCAAGGGTTTCGTCGCAGCTTCGGCAGCGGCCTGCGGCGACGTGGGCGGCAAGGTGATCGATGCCGGAAAAGGCATGAAGGTCGCGGCCAGTACGCAGGTCCGTTGCTACGGCATCAACGCCTGTAAGGGCCATAACGACTGCAAGACCGCCAGCAATGCCTGCAAGAGCCAGGGCAGTTGCAAGGGGAAAGGCTTCGTTGCGCTGCCGGCGTCGAGCTGCACCAACATCAGCGGCAAGGTCATCTGACATGCAGTACGGCCTACGACACGATGGGCCGGGCTCCGACGCATTTGCGTCGGAGCCGCGTCCATGGCTCGGCTTCGGGCTGGGCCTGCGCACCGAGTATTTCGAAGAGATCATCGAAAACCCGCCTGTGCTCGATTGGTTCGAAATCACTTCGGAAAACTTCATGGTGGCCGGCGGTAAGCCGCGGCACTACCTGGAGCGAATCCGCGAACGCTATCCGCTGGTAATGCACGGCGTATCGCTATCGATAGGTAGTACCGATCCGCTCGATTTCGAGTATCTGAGTGCGCTGCGCCAGTTAGCGCGAGATGTCGAGCCGGCATGGGTGTCGGACCACTTGTGCTGGACTGGAGTCGGCGGTGTCAATAGCCATGATTTGCTGCCACTGCCATACAGCGAAGAAGCGATTGCGCACGTAGTACGCAGGGTCGAACAGGTGCAGGATTTTCTGGGCCGAGAGATTCTGTTGGAGAATCTGAGCAGCTACGTCGAGTTCAACGATTCGCAGATGCCGGAATGGGAGTTCGTCGCTCAGGTAGCGCGCCGCAGCGGCAGCCGGATTCTGCTCGATATCAATAACATCCAGGTCAGCGCACGCAATCACGGTTTCGATCCGCTGGACTACATGGCCGGGCTGCCGGCCGATCGCATCTGGCAGATTCACCTGGCTGGGCATAGCGACTACGGCGACTACTGCATCGATACCCACGATCACGAGGTGCCAGCGCAGGTGTGGTCCCTCTATGAAAGCGCGATTCGCCGTTTCGGCCCGATCAGCACCATGATAGAACGCGACGATCATTACCCATCGCTGACCGAGTTGCTGGCCGAGCTCGATCTCGCACGTGAGGCCTACGGCCGCGCCGAACGCCGTGAGCGGGCCGCATGAACGCGCTGGTGCAGCTGCAGAAACGATTTCTGGCGCAGATGCAGGGGCGAGGCCCAGACGC
>NZ_JBQJIN010000064.1:0-2155 GCF_052078695.1 Lysobacter sp. CA196
TGGAGCTGCACCGCGGGCACCTTGTCGGGCAACAGCCTGACCTTGGCCAACGGCGTGAGCGCGACTTGTACGATCGTCAACGACGACCAGGCGGCAACGCTGACCCTGGTCAAGACGGTGACCAACGACAACGGCGGCACCGCGACGATCACGGACTTCCCGCTGACCGCGACCGGTCCGACCACGATCACCGGTGTCAGCGGCACCGCGACGGTGACCAGTGCACCGGTCAGCGCCGGCGTCTACACCCTGACCGAAGCTGCCGTGGCCGGTTACACCGCCGGTAGCTGGAGCTGCACCGCGGGCACCTTGTCGGGCAACAGCCTGACCCTGGCCAACGGTGTCTCGGCGACTTGTACGATCGTCAACGACGACCAGGCCGCGACCTTGACCCTGGTCAAGACGGTGACCAACGACAACGGCGGCATCGCGACGATCACGGACTTCCCGCTGACCGCGACCGGCCCGACCACGATCACCGGTGTCAGCGGCACCGCGACGGTGACCAATGCACCGGTCAGCGCCGGCGTGTACACCCTGACCGAAGCTGCCGTGGCCGGTTACACCGCCGGCGCGTGGAGCTGCACCGCGGGCACCTTGTCGGGCAACAGCTTGACCTTGGCCAACGGTGTCTCGGCGACTTGTACGATCGTCAACGACGACCAGGCCGCGACCTTGACCCTGGTCAAGACGGTAACCAACGACAACGGCGGCACCGCGACGATCAGCGACTTCCCGTTGACCGCGACCGGCCCGACCACGATCACCGGTGTGAGCGGCACGGCGACGGTGACCAGTGCACCGGTCAGCGCCGGCGTCTACACCCTGACCGAAGCGACCGTGGCCGGTTACACCGCCGGTAGCTGGAGCTGCACTGCGGGCACGCTGACGGGCAACAGCCTGACTCTGGCCAACGGCGTGAGCGCGACGTGCACGATCGTCAACGACGACCAGGCCGCGACCTTGACCCTGGTCAAGACGGTGACCAACGACAACGGCGGCACCGCGACGATCAGCGACTTCCCGTTGACCGCGACCGGTCCGACCACGATCACCGGCGTGAGCGGTACGGCGACGGTGACCAGTGCACCGGTCAGCGCCGGCGTCTACACCCTGACCGAAGCGACCGTGGCCGGTTACACCGCCGGTAGCTGGAGCTGCACCGCGGGCACCTTGTCGGGCAACAGCCTGACCTTGGCCAACGGCGTGAGCGCGACTTGTACGATCGTCAACGACGACCAGGCGGCAACGCTGACCCTGGTCAAGACGGTGACCAACGACAACGGCGGCATCGCGACGATCAGCGACTTCCCGCTGACCGCAACCGGCCCGACCACGATCACCGGTGTCAGCGGCACCGCGACGGTGACCAGTGCACCGGTCAGCGCCGGCGTGTACACGCTGACCGAAGCGACGGTCGCCGGCTATACCGCCGGCGCCTGGAGCTGCACCGCGGGCACCTTGTCGGGCAACAGCTTGACCTTGGCCAACGGTGTCTCGGCGACTTGTACGATCGTCAACGACGACCAGGCCGCGACCTTGACCCTGGTCAAGACGGTGACCAACGACAGCGGCGGCACCGCGACGATCACGGACTTCCCGCTGACCGCGACCGGCCCGACCACGATCACCGGCGTCAGCGGCACCGCGACGGTGACCAGTGCACCGGTCAGCGCCGGCGTCTACACCCTGACCGAAGCGACGGTCGCCGGCTACACCGCCGGCGTGTGGAGCTGCACTGCGGGCACCTTGTCGGGCAACAGCCTGACCCTGGCCAACGGCGTAAGCGCGACTTGTACGATCGTCAACGACGACCAGGCCGCGACCTTGACCCTGGTCAAGACGGTGACCAACGACAACGGCGGCACCGCGACGATCACGGACTTCCCGCTGACCGCGACCGGTCCGACCACGATCACCGGTGTGAGCGGTACGGCGACGGTGACCAGTGCACCGGTCAGCGCCGGCGTCTACACCCTGACCGAAGCTGCCGTGGCCGGTTACACCGCCGGCGCGTGGAGCTGCACCGCGGGCACCTTGTCGGGCAACAGCCTGACCTTGGCCAACGGCGTGAGCGCGACTTGTACGATCGTCAACGACGACCAGGCGGCAACGCTGACCCTGGTCAAGACGGTGACCAACGACAACGGCGGCA
>NZ_JBQJIN010000065.1:0-1744 GCF_052078695.1 Lysobacter sp. CA196
CAGGGCCGCATCCTGCTGACCCGTCCGCTGGCGCAAGTGACCCGCGAGAACATCCGGACCCTGAGCCGCGACACGCCCCTGGACGGTTTCACCCAGGTGCTGTTGGTCGACTACGAGTTCATCCCGAACGGCTTCGATGCCGACTCGGTCACCGCCGGTTTCCGCGGCAAGCACTGGTTCGGCGACCACGTCGCGCTCGGCGCGACCTATGTCGACGAAAACCGCGCCGGCGACGACTACACCTTGAAGGGTGCGGACCTGACCCTGCAGGCCGGTCGCGGCACCTACCTCAAGCTGGAGCAGAGCCGAACCGAGTCGACCAGTTCGCCGATCTTCTTCTCCGACAACGGCGGCCTGAGCTTCAACGAAATCAATTCCGGCCTAGACCAGCGCAAGGGCGAGGCACGCTCGGTGGAAGCACGCGTCAACCTCAAGGAACTGGGCTGGACTGATCTGGACTGGTCGGCCGGCGCCTGGTGGCGTCGCGTCGATCCGGGCTTCTCGATCTCGCGCTACGACCTGGGCCAGAAAATTCAGGAACGCGGTTTCGAGGTGCTGGGCCAGTTCAATCCGTCGTTCAACATCTACGGCCGCTACAGCCGCGCCGAACGCGGCAGCGAATCGCTGACCCAGGCGCAGTTGACCGCCGAATGGCGGATCAGCGACTCCACCACCTGGGCCGCGGAAATCCGTCGCGTCGAAGAAGATCGCGCCACCCTCGACGCCGCCGGCGTGCTCGGCGTCCTGCAGTACAAGCGCCGCTTCGGCAGCAGCTTCGATCTGTACGGCACCGCCCAGGTCACCCTGGACGACGACAACGGCCGCTACGCCGACAACGACGCCTTCACCCTGGGCGGCAAGTACGTGTTCGGCAATCTGTCGAGCGTCGGCGCCGAGCTGACCACCGGCGATCGCGGCGACGCGGCGCAGATCAACGCCGAGTACCGCATCCAGCCCGACCACACGGTCTACGGCAGCTACACCTACTCGACCGATCGCACCGAGTTCGACCCGCTGTTCAACAACCGCCTCAACTCGGGTTGGACCCTCGGCCAGCGCTGGCGCTTGTCGAACCAGGTCAGCATGTTCAACGAGAGCCAGTTCCTGAAGGCGCCGAACGAATCCGGTCTGGCCCATACCTACGGCATGGATTTCTATCCGAGCCAGGGCTGGAACCTGGGTTTCACCCTGCAGAGTGCGCGCCTGGACAAGGAGATCGGCGAAGTCGATCGCCGTGCGGTCAGCCTCAGCGGCGGCCACACCTCGGCGGCCACGCAGTGGCAGAGCAAGCTGGAATGGCGCGAGGACACCGGTGCGGAACGCCGCGAGCAGTGGGTCACCACCAACAACCTGACTCACAAGATCAACGAAAGCTTCCGCATCGCCGCTCGCCTGAACTATTCCAAGACCACCGACCTGATCAACGCCGAGGCCGGCGCCAAGTTCATCGAAGGCAACGTCGGTTTCGCCTGGCGGCCGTGGAACAGCACCAAGTACGCGCTGCTCGGCAAGTACACCTATCTGTACGACGTCTCGGCGTTGCCGCAGATCGGCGATAACGTGGCGTTCTACGATCAGCGCAGCCAGATCCTGTCGCTGGAAGGCATCTACAACCCGAACCACCACTGGGAGTTCGCCGGCAAGCTGGCGCGTCGCGAAGGCGAAGTGCGTTACGGTCGCCTCGAAGGCCAGTGGGCCGATTCGGCGACGACCTTCGCCGCGGTGCAGACCCGCTACGAGTTCG
>NZ_JBQJIN010000066.1:0-164 GCF_052078695.1 Lysobacter sp. CA196
TGCCGTCGTTATCGGCATTGGCCATGGTCTTGGCGATCGTCTGGCTCAACGCCGTCACCGGCGTGGTCACCGTCGTCGTGCAGGCCGGATCGGTGCTGCCCACCGGGCAGACCGGGCTGGTCGAGGTTGCGGTGTTGCTGACCGAACCGGCGGTCACGTCGGCC
>NZ_JBQJIN010000066.1:264-1419 GCF_052078695.1 Lysobacter sp. CA196
CCGTCAACACGCAGGTCGCGCCCGGCGCCACCGATGCACAGGTGGTCGTGCTCGGGGTGATCTTGCTGTCGTTCACCACCACGTTGGTCAGGTTGCCGCTGGCGCTGGTGTTGGTCACCGTCACCGTATAGGTCAGCACGTCGCCCACCGACACCGTGCCGCTGCCGTCGTTATCGGCGTTGGCCATGGTCTTGGCGAGCGTCTGGCTCAACGCCGTCACCGGCGTGGTCACCGTCGTCGTGCAGGCCGGATCGGTGCTGCCCACCGGGCAGACCGGGCTGGTCGAGGTTGCGGTGTTGCTGACCGAACCGGCGGTCACGTCGGCCGCGGTCACCGTGTAGGTGCCCGTCAACACGCAGGTCGCGCCCGGCGCCACCGATGCACAGGTGGTCGTGCTCGGGGTGATCTTGCTGTCGTTCACCACCACGTTGGTCAGGTTGCCGCTGGCGCTGGTGTTGGTCACCGTCACCGTGTAGGTCAGCACGTCGCCCACCGACACCGTGCCGCTGCCGTCGTTATCGGCATTGGCCATGGTCTTGGCGATCGTCTGGCTCAACGCCGTCACCGGCGTGGTCACCGTCGTCGTGCAGGCCGGATCGGTGCTGCCCACCGGGCAGACCGGGCTGGTCGAGGTCGCGGTGTTGACCACGTTGCCGGCGGTCACGTCGGCCGCGGTCACCGTGTAGGTGCCGGTCAAAGTGCAGGTACCACCCGGCGCGACACTGGCGCACGGTGTCGTTCCGCCGGTCGGCGTGATGGTCGGATCGCTCACTACCACGTTATTGAGATTGGTGGTCGTGCTGGTATTGGTCACCGTCACCGTGTAGGTCAGCACGTCGCCCACCGACACCGTGCCGCTGCCGTCGTTATCGGCATTGGTCATGGTCTTGGCGATCGTCTGCGTCGGCGGAATATCGTCGTTGACGATCGTGCACGTTGCGCTCACGCCGTTGGCCAAGGTCAGGCTATTGCCCGACAAGGTGCCGGCGGTGCAGCTCCAGCTACCGGCGGTGTAACCGGCTACGGCAGCTTCGGTCAGGGTGTAGACGCCGGCGCTGACCGGTGCACTGGTCACCGTCGCGGTGCCGCTGACGCCGGTGATCGTGGTCGGGCCGGTCGCGGTCAGCGGGAAGTCCGTGATCGTCGCGGTGCCGC
>NZ_JBQJIN010000067.1:0-838 GCF_052078695.1 Lysobacter sp. CA196
ATGCGGAGTCAATATCCAAGTGCATCACCCCGAAGCGTTTTTCAGTCGCTCATAAAGCACCTCAGCCGGCGAGCGCCAATCCAAGGTTTTGCGGGGACGATTGTTCATCTCCCAGGCCACCTTGCTGAGGGCTTGCTGTGAATGCACAGAAAGATCGGTGCCTTTGGGAAAGTACTGACGCAGCAAGCCATTCGTGTTCTCGCAGATGCCACGCTGCCAGGGGCTGTGGGGATCGGCGAAGTAAATGGACAGGCCGGTGCGGGCGCTCAATTGACGATGCATTGCCATCTCTTTGCCTTGATCGTAGGTCAAGGTCTTGCACAGTTCCGGCGGCAGTGCCTCGAAGGCGGACCCGAACGCATTGAGCACGCTTTGCGCGGTGGCATCGTTCAACTTGACCAGTTTCAGAAACAGGGTGTGGCGGCAGACCAGGACGCCCACCGCCGATCGGTTATGGGCACCGACGATCAGATCGCCCTCCCAATGGCCGGGCATCAGTCGTTCATTCGCCTCCGGCGGCCGCAGATGGATGCTGGGCAGGTCCGGTAAATGGCCCCGGCCATCGCGCCCTTGCCGTGTGCGCCGCCCCGACTTGCGCCCCTGACGCAGCAAGCACGTCACTTGGCGGCGCAACTCGCCACGCGGCATGGCGTAGATCGCGGTATAGATCGATTCGTGCGACACGCGTAACCATGGCCGGTCTGGATATTGAGTTCGCAGTTTGCGAGCAACTTGCTGCGGTGACCAGCACCGTCCCAGCAGCCGGCATACCCTGCGCCACAGCGCGGTGCCAGGCCGCAGTTTGCGCTGGACCCGTGGACGCTGGCGCAGTTGTCGA
>NZ_JBQJIN010000006.1:0-235882 GCF_052078695.1 Lysobacter sp. CA196
CTTGGGCCACCAACGACATGATCGCGCCGCGTTCTTCAGCGCTCAGCTGACTGTAGTTTCTTCCCATTCACGACGTCTCACCTCAGGTGTTGCACTTGAGCTTAGAGACCGCCTTACCTTTCTTTTGTTGCTTTAGACAAAAGAAAGTAACCCGCCGCTTTAGTGGCGGAAGCTTTTGGCGTTTGATCTTGTTTCTTAAGAAACCACAATCAAGAGCAGAGCTTCCGTCCGCTGACGCGGCCGGGTTACTTTCTTTTGCTGGCCCAAAAGTCCCACAGGGAGTTCCTTCGGTCAAAGCTAACCAAAGGGAGGCCTGCCTTGCAAGGGCACAAGCCCGCGCGATCGATGCATACGCAGGGATGCTCCAGACAGGCCATCCATGGCCTGCTTGCGCACGACCCGCATCCATGCGGGCCGCCCTTCGGGTCTTCGATTGACCGGCAAAGCCATAAAGCAAAGCAGATCAAAATCTCGGCAACGGCAACGGCAACGGCAACGGCAACGGCAACGGCAACGGCAACGGCAACGGCAGAAACCGCGCTACGCGCCTCAGTGCTTCTCCACCCGTAACAACTCCACCTCGAACACCAACGACGCATCCGGCGGAATCACGCCGCCGCCGGCGCCTTCGCGGCCGTAGCCCATCTCCGGCGGCACCATCAGGATGCGCTTGCCGCCCACCTTCATACCGGCGACGCCGTCGTCCCAGCCGCGGATCACGCGGCCGGCGCCCAGCAGGAAGTCGAAGGGTTTGCCGCGATCGAGCGAGCTGTCGAACTTGCTGCCGTGTTTATCGGCGGCCTTCTCGTCGTACAGCCAGCCGGTGTAGTGGACGATCACGTCCTGACCGGATTGGGCGACCTCGCAGGTGCCGACGCGCTCGTCGATGGTCTGGAACTGGGCGATGCGGCCGCTGAACACTTTCGGCGCCGCCGCTTCTTCCTGCGCCGCCGGCTTGCGGCAGGCGCTCACCGCGACGACGGTCGAAAGCAAGGCCAGCGCAAGGGGCAGGGCGCGTGCGCAACGGTACAGACGCGACGGAACGACATTCGCGGACGAGGATGTGGAACGACCGATGGACACGCGCGACCTCTGAGTTTTCGCCGACAGGAAGCCAAGCTTAGCCGCTGTCGGCGAACCCCGTGCGGCGGCGCGCGCTCGGGACGCGGGGAGGCGCCGCGCGCCGACCGGCGGCATCGGCGCCGCGACGGTCAATGCCCGGCGAACTGGGTCGCCTCGAGGCTGGCGCCGAAGGCGCGCATGGCCTGCGCGGTGGCGGCGTCGGCGGGGAAGAAGGATTCGATCGCCAGCTCCGACAGGGTGACTTCGAGCGGGGTGCCGAACACGGTGATGGTGCTGATGAAGGCGAGGTCGCCTAACTCGCTGCGCAGGCGGAACGGCACCGCGACGTGCGCCGCGGCGGTCAGTTCGGTTTCGTCGTAATGATCGTCGCAGGGGTAACCGACCAGCTCGTCGTACAGCGTCGACAGGACCGGATCGCGGGTGGTGTCGGCCAGATGGCGCAGCCGGTGCAGCAGGTGCGCACGCCATTCGCCCAGGTTGATGATGCGCGGCGCCAGGCCTTCGGGGTGCAGGCTGACCCGCAATACGTTCGACGGCCGGGCGAGCAGGAAGTCGGGGATGCCGGCCAGCAGGGGGGCGACCGCACGGTTGTGCATGATCAGGTTCCAATGCCGGTCGACCGCCAGCGCCGGATGCGGTTCGTGCCCGTACAGCACCATTTCGATGGCGGCTTGGGCTTCGCGCAGGGCGGGGTCGTCGAGGGAGCGTTCGGCGTACATCGGCGCGAGACCGGCGGCGGTCATCAGCTGGTTCCTTTCGCGCAGCGGCACGTCGAGGCGGTCGGCCAGGCGCAGCAGCAAGGCGCGGCTCGGCAGCGAGCGTCCGGTCTCGATGAAGCTGACGTGGCGGGTCGAGACCTCGGCCATCTCGGCCAGGTCGAACTGGGTCAGGCGGCGACGCTGGCGCCAGTTGCGCAGCAGCTCGCCTACGGGGCGGAGATCGTTCATGCGCTCACCATAGCCCGAGGCATCGGTCGGCGGCATTACCTGGCAGGTAATCGACCCGCCGCGGCCGCGGCGGTGTGATGGCTTCCGAACTTCAACGATCCATTCACCGCAAATCTTCCGGAGTCGACCATGGCCATCGCCACTCAAGCTCGTCCCTCTTCTCTGTTACGTCGTGCGCTGGTCGCCGACGCCCTCGTCTCCGGTGCCGCCGGCGCGCTGCAGGTGGCCGCGACCGGGCCGCTGTCCGGCCTGCTCGCGATCGACGCGGCCTGGCTGCAGCGCAGCGGTATGCTCCTGTTCGTATGGACCGCTTTCCTCGGCTGGGTGCTGACCCGCAAGGCGGTCTCGCCGGCGCTGGCGTGGACGGTGATCGCGGTCAACCTGGCCTGGGTCGCGGCCTCGATCCTGATTCTCGTCGAAGGCGCGATCGCGCCGAACACCCTGGGCATGGGGTACGTGCTGGCGCAGGCGGCGGTGGTGGCGATCTTCGCCGAGTTGCAGTTCTTCGGTCTGCGCAGGCAGTCGCGTGGCTGAGGGCGGACCCAAGGACCTGCCGCGGGCAGGGCTGCAACCGATCTGTCGCATCGACGGCTCTCGCCCTGGCGAGGGCCGTTGTCGGTTCAGCCCCCATACCCGACTGCGGTGGCTCGCGACCCGTCACGGTCGTGGCCTGGACGCGGTAGATTGGACGTCAGATGAATCGTTGGGCGCGAATGGTCGGGTGCCGACCTGCACCGGCCTTGGGGAAAACGCGATGAAACCGATTATGTGTCTATGCGCGGCGGCGTTGCTGACCGGTGCGCCCGCAATGGCGCAACCGGTGCCGATTCCGGCGATGAGCGCCGAGCAGGTCGCCGGCATGCTCGACGGCGGTACCCGCCTGGAAAAGCGTATCGACGGCGACCTCAACGGCGACGGTGAGATCGACACGGTTCTGCTCGGCCGCGGCGAGGATCAACGCAGCCTGACGGTGTGGCTGGCCTATCGCAGCGAAGTCGACGTCGGCCATCAGCCGGTCGGCACCTTGCAACTCGACCCCTATCCGCTGGGCGACGCCGGCCTGTCGATCCGCAAGGGCGTGTTGGTGATCGAAGACCTGACCGGCGGCACCACCGCGACCCAGTCGACCTATCGCTATCGCTACGACGCCAAGGCCGAACGCATGCGTCTGATCGGCCTGGACGCGCAGAGTTACAGCCGCACCAACAGCCACGGCACGGTCAAGCTGAGTTGGAATCTGCTGACCGGCGACCGCATCGTCGAACGCGGCGAGGTCAACGACTCGGGACAGGGCGATCAGGCGATTAATTACGCGCCGGCCAAGCGCGAGAAAAAACCGAACAAGCCGCTGTACATGGAAACCACGCCGAATCCGGATTCGCTGCTGGAATCTTTGTAAGGCGGCCAGGAATCGTGTCGCCGCGCCGACCGTTCTGCGCCGAGGGTCAGAGCGGTCGCGCCACCGATTCGATCAGGCCTGCGGCGCCCGCCACAGCATCGGTGTCGCCGGTATGCCGCCGTGGGTCTGCTCCTCGGCCTGAGCCTCGAAGCCCAGGCGCAGATAGACGCCGGTCGAGTGGCGCGATGCGTTGACGGTGACCTGCGCGGGCCAAGCCTCCTTCAATAAAGGATGCGTGCGCAGGCCGGACCAGAGCCGACGCGCGATGCCGCGGCGTTGAAAGCGGTCGTCGACGAATAAGTTATAGAGATGCGCCGGCAGGCGCAGCGCGGCCACGCCGACGATGCGGCCTTCGGCTTCGGCGACGAGGTAGGCATGCCCGGCGAGCAGGCGCTCGCGGGTGGCTTCGGCACCCATCGAGGCGGCTAGGACGGCGCGGCCGTCGTCGTTGCAAAGCGGAAAGATCCAACGCTGCGCCGAGGCCAGGACCAGGGCGCTGATGGCCTCGGCGTCGGCCGCCGTGGCGGCTCGCAGGCCGACGTCGTCGCTCATCGGCCGCTCACCCGCCGGCGGATGCGCCGTACGACACTTCGACGATGGCGAAACGCTGCGGACCGGCCGGCAGCATCGCCTCGAACTCGTCGTCGATGCGGCGCTTGAGCATGGCCCGCGCCAGCGGCGAGTCGATGCTGATGTAGCCGAGCTTGGCGTCGGTCTCGTCCGGACCGACGATGCGATAACGCGCCAGTTCGCCGTTGGCGATGCTTTCGACCTCGACCCAGGCGCCGAAGAACACCGAGCGCGGGTCGCTCGGCGTGGTTTCGATGACGTGCAGCAGCGGCAGGCGCTTGCTCAGATAGCGTACGCGCCGGTCGATCTCGCCGAGTTGCTTCTTGCGGTAGATGTATTCGGCGTTTTCCGAACGATCGCCCTCGGCCGCCGCGGCGGCCAGGGCTTTGACGACTTCCGGGCGGCGCACCCGCCATAGGTCGTCGAGTTCGTGCTTGAGGCGCGCGTGGCCCTCGCGCGTGATCAGCGCGGTGCTGTGTTCGGCAGGAGGTCGCCAGCGGGCCATGGGTGCTCGCTTACTGCGCCGCGCTGACGCGCTTGAGGTTGTAGTTGAGCTGCGAGTCGATCGCCTTGCCTTCCTGGTCGAGCAGACGGATCTCTTCGTTTGAGACGACTTCGAACAGACGGTCCGGGTCGGTCTTGCTGTTGGGGTCCAGGCGCAGGCGCTTGCCTTCTTCCTCGGCGGTCCAGGTGCCGTCGCCCTTGGCGTTGCCGTCCTTCTTGCCCTGGTAGCTCTCGTCGATGGCGTAGGTGCCGTCGCTCTTGAACTCGAGCTTGGTGTCGATGCCGGCGCAGTCGGCGCAGGGCAGGGTGCCGCTGAAGCTGCCGGCGAAGGCGGCAATGTCGAAGCCGGCCTTGGGCGCTTCGGCCGGGGCCGGTTCAAGAGCGGCGACGGGAGCGGCTTCCGCGGCCTTGGGAGTTTCGGCGGGAGCGGACGTCTCTCCGGTTGGCTTATTGCAGGCGCTCAGGGCGAGCGCGGCGAGGCAGGCGAGAGCGAGCGATTGCTTGGTCATGAGCGACTCCTGGTTGGAATGTGGAAACGATCGATGAAACGGAAACTACCAAGGCACAGCGAAGACGGATGAAAACCTGGGCGCGGCCGGCCCGGGCGGCCGCGCAACGCGGTCGCGGCGGGCCGGGCCGAACGACTAGCGCTTGCCGCCGAAGATGCCGCCGAGCAGGCCGCGCAGGATCTGCCGGCCGATCTGGTTGCCGACCGTGCGCGCGGTCTGCTTGGCCATGGTCTCGACCATGCCCTGGCGGCGTTTGGTGCCGAACACCGCGTCCTTGATCGACTGGCCGATGCCGCCTTCTTCCTGGTCGTCCTGCTCGCGGGTCTTGGCGGCGGGCGCGTCGGCCTGCACGGCGGCGGTCTCGGCGCGCTTGGCCAGCATCTCGGCGGCCGATTCGCGATCGACCGAGGTGTCGTACTTCGGCCCGATCGGGCTGCTCGCACGCAACTGCGCACGTTCGGCCTCGGTGATCGCACCCATGCGGCAGCGCGGCGGCGCCACCAGGGTGCGTTCGACCGGCATCGGCACGCCCTTGTCCTGCAGGGTCGAGACCAGCGCCTCGCCGGTGCCGAGCTGGGAGATCACCTCGGCGACCTTCAGCGCCGGATTGGGCACGAAGGTTTCGGCCGCGGTCTTGACCGCCTTCTGGTCGCGCGGGGTGAACGCGCGCAGCGCGTGCTGCACACGGTTGCCGAGCTGGCCGAGGATGTTGTCGGGGATGTCGTCGGGGAACTGCGAGCAGAAATACACGCCGACGCCCTTGGAGCGGATGATGCGCACGACCTGTTCGACGCGTTGCTGCAGCGCCGGCGGCGCATCGTCGAACAGCAGGTGGGCCTCGTCGAACACGAACACCAGCTTGGGCCGGTCGAGGTCGCCGACTTCGGGCAGTTGCTCGAACAGCTCCGACAGCAGCCACAGCAGGAAGCTCGAATACAGGCGCGGCTTGAGGATCAGCGAATCGGCGGCGAGGATGTTGATGACGCCGCGGCCGTCGCTGGTGGTGCGCATCAGGTCGTTCAGTTCCAGCGCCGGTTCGCCGAAGAAATGCGCGCCGCCTTCCTGTTCCAGGCGCAGCAGCGAGCGCTGGATCGCGCCGACCGACTGGGTGCTGACCAGGCCGTAGCTGGTCGAGATGTCCTTGCGCTCGTCGGCGACCAGGCCGAGCAGGGCGCGCAGGTCTTCCAGGTCGAGCAGCAGCAGGCCGCGGTCGTCGGCGAGCTTGAACACGATGTCGAGCACGCCGGACTGGGTGTCGTTGAGTTCGAGGATGCGCGCGAGCAGGGTCGGGCCCATTTCGCTGACCGTGGTGCGCACCGGGTGGCCGAGCTTGCCGAACAGATCCCAGAACACGGTCGGGTTGCCGGCCGGGGTGAAGTCGCTGATGCCGATCTCGCCCAGGCGGGCCTGCAGCTTGTCGTTGAGGGTGCCGGGCAGGGCCAGGCCGGCGACGTCGCCCTTCACATCGGCCAGGAACACCGGCACGCCCTGGCGCGAGAAGCCTTCGGCCAGTGTCATCAAGGTCACGGTCTTGCCGGTGCCGGTGGCGCCGGCGACGAGGCCGTGGCGGTTGCCGAGCTTGGTGTGCAGGAATACCTGGCCGCTGTCGGGCGTGGTCACGGCTTTGCCGATCAGGATGTCGTTCTGGGTTGCGCCGGGGGTCGAAGCCATATCCGCGTCCGTGATCCATGAAGAGAAGCGAGGGGCCGATTCTAGCGGCAGCGTGGTGAGGTTCGTGAACCGTGACTGGGGCCGGCTCATGCGCCCGCGCGACCGGGGTCGCGATTCGCCGCAGACGGCGCCGGAATGAACCCGGCAAACACGGAAAAGCCGGCAAGGTCGTGTTTTCTTGCCGCGCCCGTACCCCGCCGTTACCCTGGGCCCCCGCTACAAGGACCTGCCGCACGCCACATGCCTGCTTCCCTCCGCATCCCCGGCGCGCTTGCGCCGCTCGCCGCCGCGCTCGCGCTGTCCTGTCTTTCGCCCGATGCGGCCGCGCTGTCCAAGCGCGACCAGGCTGCCGTCGATGCCCTGACCCAGCGCATGCAATCCGGCGAGGCCCGCTATCAGTCGGCCCTGGTCAAGATCCGTAACGCCGACCCGGCCGGCCGCCGCGAGAGCGACGCCGCGCTCGAGGACATGGAGGACGTGATCGCGGCCTGCATGAAGCAGAAGGGCTGCCAGCTGACCACGATGCTCGCCGGCTACAAGCGCCTGCTCAAGGCGAACGCCGATGCCTCCACCGCCGCCGGCGACGAAGAATTCGACGAGGGCGGCACGCTCGACAGCGAAGGCCTCGGCGCCGACGTGCCAGAAGCGGCGCGCGCCGCCGCGCTGCTCAGCGACGACGGCCAGCGCTTCGTCAAGATGGTCCAGTACAACCCGGCGGTGCAGGCCGGCATCCGCCGCTGGCTCACCGACATGCGCGGTTCGTTGATCCAGACCCACGAGAACTACCAGTACATGCGCCAGATGATGTGGCCGCAGTTCGAGCGCGCCGGCCTGCCGGAAGCGCTGCTGTTCGGGATCATGGCCAAGGAGTCCAACGGCAAGGTCCACGTGACCTCGCGCGCCGGCGCCGCCGGCCCGTTGCAGTTCATGTTCGCCACCGGCAAGCGCTTCGGCCTCGGCGACGACGGCAGCGGCTTCGACACCCGCTACGACCCGCGCGCGTCCTCCGAGGCCGCGGCCTCGTACTTGAACGAACGCCTGGGCCAGCTCAACAACAGCATCGAGATGTCGCTGGCGGCCTACAACGGCGGCGAAGGCCGCGCGCTGCGCATCAACAACGCCAGCGGCGGGCGCAATTTCTGGGACGAGTCGGTCTACAACCAGTTCCCGGCCGAGACCCGCGACTACGTGCCGATGGTGGTCGCCGCCGCCTGGCTGTACCTGCATCCGCGCGAGTACGGCCTGCGTTTCCCCCGCATCGACGCCAAGCCGGCGCCGCTGCGCTTGAGCAAGGCCACTTCGATCTACGAGCTGACGATCTGCCTCGGCAACGGCGGCACCCGCGAGGGCTATATGCGCGCGCTGCGCAATCTCAACCCGCGTTACCAGCCCAGCAGCTACCTGGCGGCCGGCACCAGCCTCAACGCCACGGTCAAGATGGTCGGCCTGTACAACCGCTGGTGCACCCAGGGCAAGCGCGCCGAGCTCGCCCATACCCTGGTCATGAGCGACCCGAGCAACGCTATCGTGCGCACCGGCCCGCTGACGGTGTTGCCGTCCTCCGACGGCTCCATCGACGGCACCGTGCCGACCACCATCGCCGCCGGCGAACTGGCCGGTCTGGCGACGCCGAAGCCGGCGCCTAAGAAGAAGCCGGCGACACCGCGCGACTACCGCGTCCAGCGCGGCGAGACCCTGACCGACGTCGCGCAGAAGTTCCAGTGCGACACCAAGCAGCTCGCCAAGGCCAACGGCATCAAGGCCCCGCGTTATATGGTCAAGCCGGGACAGAAGCTCAAGCTCAACGGCTGCGGGCCGTAACACTGGTTTGGAAGCGAACGCATGGACGCGCCCGCCGACGATGAGCTTGCAACGACCCGGGCGGTAGCGTCCGCCTGGGATTTGTCGCCGCGGTGGCTGAAGTTCTTCCGCGGTCTGACTGCGGTCGTCGGCGGGCTGATGACCTTGGGGATCTTCCTGTTGATCCTCGGGCTCGGCTCGCAACGCGAACTCGGTTTTCCGCTGGTGATCCTGGGCATGCTGGTGCCCGGGTTGTTGTGCGTGCTGATTCTGCACGAAGGCGGCCACTGGCTGGCGGCGCGCCTGGCGGGCATGAAGACTCTGTCGATCGGGCTCGGATGGCTGGAGTTTCAACTGCGCCGTCGTGGCGCGCGCATGCGCTGGCGTAAGCGGCCGCGCGGCATAGGCGGCTATGTGATCGCCTATCCCGATCCGAAACGCGACCTGCGCCGATCGATGATGCAACTGGCGCTCGGCGGTCCCTCGATGAACCTGCTGGCAGCGGCGTTCTGCGGACTGATCGCGATCTCGCTTGGACGCTCCAATGCGCAGGCGTTCTGGATGTTGTGGGCGCTGCTGCACCTCTCCGCCGGGTTGCTCAATCTGATGCCGTCGACGGTCGGCGTTTTCGCTACCGATGGTCTGACCTGGCTGCGCGCCTGGCGGAACAGTTCAGACACTTTGCCGGGCGCCACCTTCACTGCATTGAATGGACAGATCGTGCACGGCGAATCGTTCGACGATTTTCCGGCCGAGCTTCTGCAGCGCTTGGCCGGGCAGCCCGCGCCGATGCCGTTGCTCCACGATTGGTTGCTGTGTCAGAGCGCGCTGCAGCGGCGCGATCTCGACGAAGCGATGCGATTGTCGGCACGGATACGCACCTGCTTCGACGCCTACGACGCGTCGATGCGAGCCGAACTCGTCGATCTGCTGGTTCTGATCTGGGCCGAGGAACTGTATACGCATGCTTGGGTGGATCGGGATCCATCGCTGATCGACACGGCCGACCTGAGTTCGGGGACATTCTGGTATGCGCCGCATCTGATACCGCGTCTGCGCGCCTTGGCCGCTGCGCTGCGCGGCGATCGCGACGGCGCCCGCGCGTTGTTGGCCGTATCTCAGCGTTATGCCGACGCGGCCATCGAGTCGTCGCTGCCGGCTTACGAAGCGCGCCTTCGCGGCGAGATCGAAGCCTTGATCGACACCGGTCCCGGTTCGATGCGCCAGGATCGTGAGACAGTGGCGACGGCATGAATAAGCGCATCGCAACGACCTCGTCTTCGCGTGGAAACCCATGGCTCGCAGCGATCGCGCTGTCGGCCGTGCTGGCGATTGCCGGCAGCTATCTGTCGCCGTGGCTGCACTACGTATTCAAGCCGCTGACCACGCTGTTGATCGTGGCGATGCTGCTGCGCCGCGGCGGTGAAGCGGAGGTCGAAGAGGACCGCGGTCCCGGATACCGGCGCGCGATCCTGATCGGTCTGCTGCTGTCGACCTTGGGCGACGTGTTTCTGATGTTGCCGGGGGATTGGTTCGTGTTCGGGCTCGGCAGTTTTCTCTGCGCCCATATCGCGTATCTGGTCGCTCTGACCCGGCGCGCGCCGTGGTTCGCGGCGCTGTGGCCGTATCCAGCTTATGCGGCGCTCGCCGCTCTGGTGCTGTCGGTGCTGTGGCCGCATCTGCCGGGGGAACTGCGGGTTCCGGTGATCGTCTACGTGGTCGTGCTCGCGGCGATGGCGGCGCAGGCCGCCGCGGTGTGGCGTCGTCGCGCCACGCGCGCGACTGCGCTCGCCGCCTTGGGCGGGGCCTTCTTCGTCGCTTCCGATGCGACCCTGGCGATCGACCGCTTCGCCGCGCCGTTCGCGGCGGCCTCGGCGCTGGTGCTGGCGACCTACTGGATCGCCCAGACCCTGATCGCCTTGTCGGTGCGGCGCGGCTGACCGCGCCTGCGCTTTATCGCCCCGGATTATCGCCCCGGAACCGGACTTGCGTCTCGGAATCGGTTTACTTAAGCCAGGGCGCATGCTAAATGGCTGCGCATAGACCGTCTTGGAGTACGTCATGCTTACAGGATGTAACCGCGCCGCCGCGGCGTTGCTGACCTTGTTGTTGTGTTCCTGCGCGTCGGCCGGGGTGCGTTTCGACGGTCAATGGAGCTATCAGCAGAGCTGCGGCTGGAACCACACCGCCAACCTGGACCTCGCCGGCTCCGGCAAGTCCTATACCGGCAGTTGGGACGACGGCACTCGCGTCGGCGGCGACAGCGGCAAGCTCAAGGGCGAGCTGCGCGACGACAAGTTGTTCCTGCAGTTCTGCAGCGACACCGGCACGCCGGCCTGCCCGAGCTACGGCGAGGCTTCGGCTTATCTCGTGCGCGATAAGGCGACGGTGGTCTGGTACCGCAAGTTCGGCAACGACTACAAGCCGTATCTGACCTTGCACGAGGCCAAGGCCGGGCAGAAGGTGCCGAGCGACGACCAGTGCGCCGACGACGAAGCCAAAGACGACGAACCCAAAGACAACTGAGCCGCGGACCATCGGGTCCGAACAGACAGTGAACCCGCGGGCGATCCGGTCCGCGACGCAGCAAGGAGGCTAGACCATGAACCAACCCGCACAGAACGACGCCGCGGCGACGCCGCCTGCGGCTCCGCCGCCTCGCGTCATGACCGACGACGAACGCCGCGCGATCGCCTATTTCGCCATCGGCGTGGGCTCGGAGGGCAGCATCGGCGGCCGCGACGTCTCCAATCACCTGTCCTTCGCCGGCAACACCGTCAACGGGGTGATGCAGCCGGTCGGCAACAGCGGCTATTCGATCGGTACCTTGCAGACCGACCTCGGCCAGCACCCCGAAGTGGTGCCGTCGCTGGTCGACGCTTATCAGGGCTGGGCGCGCGCCAACCATCCCGAGCGCGTGCTCAGCGCCGCCGAACGCACCCAGACCATCGCCGACCTCGGCCGCAACGGCAACACCATCACCGCCCAGGGCGGGCGCGCGATGGACGCGCGCATCGAAGGCAATCTCAACGAATTCCTGCGTTCCGACGCCGGCGTCACCTACATCCACAACCGCGACGTCGCCCAGGCCAACGAGCTGGTCAACGGCGTCATGGCTCAGGTCAGCCAGACCGCGCTGTACCGCAATTCGACGCCCGACGACCAGGTGCGCCTGACCACGATGGTGGCCAAGGTCGAGAACCAGAGCGGCACGCGCTGGACCCCGGCCTTGTTGCGCGACATGAACAACGGCACCCACAACAACGTCGCCGACGTCAGCGGCGCGATCGATCGCCTGCTGCCGCGGACCAGCGGCGACCGCGACTACATGGAAACCGGACGCGACGCCGCGCTGCAGGGCGCCGAGGTGATGATCGCGCTGCGCAACGCCGACTCGCGCAGCCCGATGCGCCAGACCTGGCAGGACGTGATGGCCAATCCCCTGGTCAATCCCAGCCAGACCGGCCAGGACCCGGCGCGCCCGCATCTGGCCGCCGAATACGACACCGCCAAGAACCTGTTCCTGCAGAAGGTCGAGGCGCCGGCCCTGATCCATGCGCTCGACCAGGGCGGCGCCTATGCCTATGGCCGTCCGCAACAGGAAGGCCAGGGCCGGGCGGGGCGTCCGACCGCCGGCTTGTACGCGTCCGGCAACGACTTCGTGGTCTGGAACCGCGACGGCAGCGGTCACTCCAATATCGGCGGGGTATGGGCCGACGTCGATCGCAACGACCTGTCGCGGGTGCGCAATCGCGACGGCACCACCGACCTCAGCCAGACTCATAACGGCACCACCACGCGCTTGCTGCACGTCGATCCGCATGCGCCGGTGCTGCGCACCACGCCGGATCCGGCGCTGCAGCCGGCCGCGCAGCAACCCGCGACACAGCCGCAGACGCCAGCCACTCAGACGCCAGCCACCCAGACGCCAGGCGTGCAGGTTCCGGAGGTCCAGCCGCAGGCAACGCAGCCGCATGCGAACGCGACCGGACGTGTCGGGCCGGAAGACCCCTTGGTGCAGCAGGCGCGGGCCCAGGTCAATCAGCTCGACGCGCGGCTCGGACGCACGCCGGACCAGTCCAGCGAATGCATGATCTTCAGCGTCGCCTGTCTTGCCCGGCAGAACGGCCTGGAGCGCATCGACGGGGTGTTCCTGAGCCAGCAGACCGAGACTCAGCGCGCCGGGCAGAACGTGTTCGTGGTGCAGGGCGCGGCCAACGACCCGGCCAGCCTGCGCGCGCACATGCCGACCGCCGATGCGACCAATACGCCGGTGCAGGATTCACAGCAGCGCCTGAGCCAGCTCGGTCCGCAGCAGGCGGCGCAACACGAGCAGCAACAGCAGACCCAGCAACAGGCGCTGCCGCCGCACGCGCGCGGCATGTAAGCGCCTGATGTGCCGCCGTCGCCCACGGCGACGGCGGCCCCACTTATCGTTGCGCGCTTACCGCGGCGGCGCCGCCTCGGGTGCGACTCCGGGCGCGGCCTTGGCATCCTTGGAAACCGCTTCGCGGGCCTTGTCCCACAGCCCGCCGGCGACTTCGCGCGCCTTGCCGGCGCCGTGCTTGACCGACTCGTTCAAAGGCTTCCAGGCCTGCTCCTCGGCAAAGCGCGTGGTGGTGCTCAGCACGTCCGGGCCTTGTTGCTTGACCGCTTCCCAGGTCAGCACCGCGATCAAGCGCGGCATGAAGGCGAAGGAGTCGACGTCGCCGCCCTTGGCTTCGACCTTGGCGATGAAGCGCGCGAGTTCCTGGCGCACCGGCTCGGGCGCGCTCGGGTCCTGGCTCATGCGCTTGAGCGTGACCAGGCCGTCGCGGGTGCGGCCTTCCTGGAACGCCAGGCCGGCGCGCGGCAAGTCGCTCATCCACGGCTGCTTCAACAACTGTCCCAGTGCATCGATATGCACCTGGGCGCGGTCCCAGCGCTTCTCGGTCACCGCCAGATAGGTCAGCGCGGCGTGCAGGGTGATGACGTGCGCGACCGGCGGTTGCTCGGCGCCCGGGCTCTGCGGTGCTGCCCACACCTTGTCGCTTTCGGTCTGGGCCAGTTGCGGCCATTCCAGGCGCTGGAACACTACCGAGCGCAACGAGTTCGCAGCGACGCGGTCGAAACTGCCGCAGCCGCGCGCCTCGACGATGTCGCTTTCGGCCAAGGCGATCGTGCTCTTGTCGGCGACCAGCGCGCCGTAGGCGAGCAGTACGTGCATCGCGCAGTAGTCGGCGTCGTCGAACTCGACCGGCGGCGCCTTGCCGCTCCATTCCATGCCCTTGCGATAGGCGCCGATCGCGCCCGGCAGGCCGCTTTCCGACAAGTGCTTGTACTGGGTATAGGTCAGGCTGTCGCGCAGTTCGAGCAGTTGTTCGTTTTCGCTCTTGCTGCCGCAAGCGGCGAGCACGGCGATCAACAACAAGCACGACGCCCGGCGGATGGCCGGGCGGTAATGGAACGGCATGGTTCCCCTCCTTGGGTGGTTATCGGGTAGGCGGCAGCGCTTCAGTCGTTGCGTCGGGCCAGGGCTTCGCCGAGGCGCACCGCGGTTTCCGCGCCCAGGCCGTCGGCCAGGGCGGCGACGCCCGGCGGCAACAGCACGATCACGGTCGAGCCGTAGTTGAAGCGGGCCATTTCGGCGAAACGTTCGAGCGCAATGCCCTTGCCGCGGTAGTCCTTGTGCTGGACGCGGTCGCCGTAGCGCGGGATCTCGATTCCGCTCCACACCGTTTCCACGCCCGAGACCAGCAACGCGCCGACCATGACCATCGCCATCGGCCCGAAGTCGGTGTCGAAGTGGCAGACCAGGCGCTCGTTGCGCGCGAACAGGCGCGGCACGTTGCGCACCGCGTCCGGGCCGACGCTGAACAAGCGGCCCGGCACGTGCACGGTTTCGCGCAGGGTGCCGGCCCACGGCATGTGCACGCGGTGATAGTCCTTCGGCGACAGATACACCGTGGCGAACACGCCGTCGCGGAACGGCGCGGCTGCGGCTTCGTCGCCGCCGAGCAGTTCGGTGGCGGTGAAGGACTGGCCCTTGGCCTGGAAGATCTCGCCGGCGCGGATCGGGCCGCACTGGCTGATGCGGCCGTCGGCCGGCATCAACAAGGTGCGCGGATCGGCCTCGGGCACGCGCGCGCCGGGCTTGAGCGCGCGGGTGAAGAAGGCGTTGAAGGTCGGATAGGCCTGCGCATCGGGCTCGGCGGCTTCGCCGAGATTCACGCCGAACTTGCGCGTGACCGTATCGATCAGCCATTGCTTGACGCGCGGGTGGTCGGAATAGGCCAGCGCGCGCGCGATCGAGGACAGCGCACGGTGCGGCAGGGCATAGGTCAGGGTGGTGACGAGACTCACGGGGTCTTGGCTTCGGTCAGTGCGGCGAGGTCGGCGGCGATGGCGTTCGGGTCCAGCGGCGGTCGGATCAGCCCGGCCATGCGGCCCTGGGGATCGAGCACGGCCATGCTGGCGCTGTGGTCCATCGTGTATTGGTCGGCGGGTGCGCCCTCGGGCGCCGGCACCTTGCCGAACACCATGCCGAGCGATTTGGTGAAGGTTTCCAGCGCCGGGATGTCGGCGGTCGCGGCCAGGGTGTCCTTGTGGAAGCCGTGCGCGTACTCGCCGATGCGGTCGGGCGGGTCGCGCTCGGGGTCGACCGAGACGAACAGCACCCGCGGGCGGGTCGATTCGGGGATCGAGTCCCACTGCTTCTGCGCCACCGACAGCTCGGCCAGGGTGGTCGGGCAGACGTCGGGGCAGTGAGTGAAGCCGAGGAAGACGAGGGTCCAGTGGCCCTTGAGTTCGCCGGGAATGAGCTGGGTGCCGTCGGACTGGCGCAGCGAGAACGCCGGCAGGGTGCGCGGCGGCTCGAACAGGCGCACCGCCTTGGTCTGCGGCCAGGGCGAATGGCGGACGCTGCCGAAGTACTGCCTGGAGGCCCACAGGCCGGCCGCGGCGGCGAGCGCGGCGACCAGGACGATGGCGGTGGTGCGATTGAACATGGCGATTCCGTTTATTGCGCCGGGGCATGATACCGGGCGCGGAGGCGGGCGCTTGTTTGGCGTGGGTGGATTGGGCGAGGGGCTTGGAGCTTGGAGCAAAAGCAAATCCCCCCGGGCCCCCTTTTTCAAAGGGGGGAAGTCTTCGGGTCGGTTTCGTACGGCTTGCGTACGGCTTGAAGATGGTCGGGCGTGGACGCGCTCCCGGTTCCCCGGAAACCCACCAGACGAGTCCCCCCTTTGAAAAAGGGGGGCAGGGGGGATTTGCTCTTGCCGTTGCCGTTGCCTGATGCGCGCCGCGATAAATCGCGCCGAAGTTTGGTGATAAATCGCCCCTCGGCGCGTTACGCATAGCGTAAAGGAATTACCGTTTTCCGGATGCCCGGAGTGCCGGCCGATCGAATGCCGGCTCCCAAGTCGCCAGGGCTTCGTCCTGTTCTTCTCGCCGGGCGACTCCTGCCCGCAGGTCGGCCAACACGTCCCGGATCAGACGAAGCCCCATCGGGGCCAGATCGCGGCGCCACAGCGAAGCGGCATCGTCACCGGGTCGGACGAAGCACCAGTCCTGCGCGGCAATCGGGCCGCCGTCGGCCCTGTCATCCATCCAATACACGCTGCCGCCGGTCACGCGTTCTCCCATGTGGATCGCCCACCGCACCGCGTCCCGGCCTCGGTGTCGGGGCAGCAGGCTCGGGTGATAGCCCAACGCGCCCCACCGGGCGCGTGCTCGGGCGCCGGCGGTGACGAAGCAATGGGCGTGCGCGGCCAGGATCAGATCGGTGCCTTCGGGCACCCAGGCGGCCGGCAATGCCCGGCCCGGGTCGGCGCAGGGAATACCGGCGTCGGCCGCGTCGATGGCCAGCCGATCGCCTGCCGGCGCGGCGACCTGGACGACCTCGACGCCGTCCTCACGGAGCAATGCCAACACCTGCGCGCCGAACCACTTCTGTCCCACGAGCATCACGCGCATGCGCCAATCTCCCGGCCGATGTAGCGGAATCCCTGCACCGCCCGGAAGTGGCCACCGAAGCCCGCCCCGGTGACGGCCATTCGCCCGCGCTGGCTCGCCAATCGCATCGACTCGATGCTGCGTTGCTTGTTGTCACCGAACAGCGCGGCGCTGACCTGGGTCCAACGCTGATCGCGGCGCAGCGCCTCGCACAGGCCCGGATGGCTGGTATGGAACAGAGTGGGCATCGGCAACCCGAAGCGGTTTTCGCCCAGGCGCCAGCGCTCGCAGATGGCGTTTAGGAAGCGCAAGCCCACGCCGGCGCCCTGCCATTCGGGCATGACCACCAAGCGGCAAGCGCGGGCTTCCACTAGCCCCGGACGCGTCGAGAACGCGACATGCGCCACCGGCGCGCCGTTGACGGTCCCGACGTAGCATTTGGCCGCGATCATCCGGGGCAGCTTTAGATAGTGATGCGGCTCAAAGGCCGGCCAATGCTCCCAACCGGTCTCGGCGATTTCCAGGTCGAACGTGGGGCGTCGCCGAAGCCGGCTCCCGGCCGCAGCCCGCTCGAACTGAGCGGTGGCCGTGTCGAACACCCAATCGGGCTCGATCCAATCCAGGATGTCGTGGTGGCAGGACAGCAGCACGGCTTGGCCCTGCGTGCGTCGCCACGCTTTGGCAAACGCCATCGCGCCGATGCGGGCAATCTGGCGATCGACCACGCTGCTGAACTCATCGACGACCGCGCGCAGCGGCGCCTCGGCGATCAGTCGCGCCAGATCGGCGCGGAACCGCTCGCCGTTGGATAGAACATCGTAAGGGCGCAGCCACGCCGGCACGCTGCCCAGGCCTACGGCGGCCAACGCGGCTGTCGCGGCGTTGAAGTCACCGGCCGGGTCGATCGCGTCGATGATCGGAGCGTTGGCCGGCCAACGAGGCCGCCACAGCGCGTCGTCGCCCCACAGCGCGGTGCCCAGGCTGCTCTTGCCGCTGCCGGACGGGCCGACGATTACGCCGATCGACCACGCCTCATCCTCGATAGGCAGGTCGGCGTCCAGGTGGAATGCGGCCGCGTCTTCGCAGTTGAACAACGATTTGACGCGCGCGGCCCGATAGCTGTCGAAGTCGGCGCAGGAATGGCGGATGGCGAGCTTCATACGCACACCACCCGCAGTTTCAGGCCCTGCGCCTTGAGTTCGGCATAGAGGCGCTGCTGGTGGGCTTCATCGCGGCATACGACGATGACGCCGTATTTGGGGCGGTAGCGGAAACCGTTGGCGCCCGGGGTCTTACGCCGACGCGGTGCATCGGCGGTGGAGCTGATTTTTTCCATTGCTGCAAGTCTTTTACGAAGGATGAGATATCGGTAGCCTTCGACCCGCCCGTGCGCACACGGCAGGGGGTCTTGGCCAAGACTCGCAGCTCCAGCTGCGGGTTGCGGTGGCGTCGGGGTGCTTCAACACCCCGGCGCCGCCCTCTTTACTGCCGCACGAAGCGGTTAGTTCTTCTGTTCGGGGTTGTGGCTCAGTACGCAGACACCGCCGAACGCCACGAAGAAAAAGTTGTCCACTTCCTCAACGTCGATGTTGGCCACCGCAAGCGGTTCTTCGATCAACCGCACCGACTCGATGCGGATTTCCCGGTGGTCGTCGGCCAGGAACGCGTCGCCCGGCCGTAGATCGGCCGCCGCCCGCCATCCCCACTGCGCGCCGCGAAGCACCAGGAAGACGTGCTCATACGTCGCGCGCAGGGATTCGTTGATGACGTAGTGGCGCGGGTACGTGCTTTGCAGGGCCATGCGCACGGTGACCGGGATCAACACGCCCTGTCCGGTCTGATCGCGCGGCAATTGCCAGTCGCGCCAGCCGGGTTCGGACTCGTCCACCATGCCGGGCACATACCAGCCCATCACCACGTCACCGGGGCGAATATCGCCCAGCGGCTTGCTGCCCTGATCCCACAGCAACACGGGCGTGTCGATCGGCAAGCAACCGCCGCCCCCGCCACCGCCGCCGGTGCTTACGCTGCCTCGCTTGGCGAACTTGTGCCTCAGGTCCACGCCGTCGGCGTCTACAAAACCGACGTCGACCTCCAGCGTGGTGCCACCCAGCGAGCGCGGATAGAAATAGTCCGACAGCGAGCGGCCACCGTCGCCATAAAAGCCCACGTCTGCGATCGGGGCAGCCGCACCGCGCGCATGGAACAGGTTCTCCACGTCCACATGGCCCCAATAGGTCGTGCCGGCGACCACCAGCCCGTTGACCTCGGTCATCATCCCGGTCGGCATCAGCGCGCACTCCGTTCCAGACGGGCCAACCGGCGATTGAGTTCGGCGATCTGCTTGAGCAGGTCTTCGCGATCCTTGCGGCGGGCTTTACGTTCCTTGCGTGCATCGACCAACAACACCGGCACGAACTCGGTGTAATCCACGCCATCCGGCCGGCCTTTCTCGTCCCGGCCCACCGCCTGCGGCAGGTATTCGACTACTTCCTCGGCGATGCCGCCCAGGTGACGCTGGCCATCGCCCTGCTTGTAGATAAAGGACACGCCCCGGAACTGATCGATGATCGCGCCGGTGTCGATGTCCTTTTCCAGCAAGCGAATGCCGCGCTTGACCCGCCGACTGGAGTTACGCCGGAAGGTCGGGGCGTAGACATCGCCCCAGAAGCTCGCGCCCGACAGGTTGGCCTTGCCGTTCGGATCGAAGTGACCGCTGTGCCACAACACAGCGCCGCCCCACACCAAATTGCCGCCGTCCCAACCGAACCGGTTGCCGTTACTGCCGAACCGGAAAAAACCGACGTTGCCATTCGTCGTGCTTTGCACGCCGATGACGTGGACCTCGCCGACGTCGACCAGACGGCAGTCATCGCCGATCTGCACATAGGCACCGTTGCCGGCGCCGCCCGCGATCAGATTGGCGGCGGTCAGGTTGCCCTTCGCCAGCACATTGCCCGTGATCGACCATCCCCAACCGGACTCTGCAAACAACGACAGATTCGCGCCGTCGCCCCAGCCGATGTAGCCACGTCGCACGCCCTCCTTGGTGAAGAACGCGACATAACCGGCGCAGCTGTCGTTGCCTTGGTTGAACGTCATCCAGCCGACGTCACCGTTCTTCACCTCAACCGTGCCGAATAGACGCGGATTGGTCGTGGGCGCCTTCGCATCAAGCGCGGATTGCAGGCCGCCGACGTCGGCAATTTTGTGGCTGTGATCCGGCAGATCACCGGCGCCGAGCGCCTGCACCTCAATCACGCGGCCCCATTGGTCGACGCGGCACTTCGCCCACCAGCCCGGCGCCGCCGCGTGCATCTGGCCCAGGTCGATGTTGTCGCCGTTGACCACGATGCGGCCGGGGGCGCCGACCACGTCGATCTGATTGCCGTTCTTGACCAAACCGCCGCCCGCGATCAGGTCACCGGCCCGGCCGAAGAAGCCGAAGTTCAATGCGGTGGTGCCCAACACAATCGCGCCGGTGGTCAACAGCGTCCAGCTGGTGCCGCCATTGAGCGTGCCGGCTTCGACGGCGACGTACAGCCGCGAGGTCACCTTGTCCGCGTTGTCGGCGTCGGCCGAGCGCGCCCAGGCGCCGGCGGTGACGACATACAAGCCGTTCTCGGTGGCGGCGGTCTGGTCCTTGGCCAGGATGCGGTCGCCGGCCACCAAGACCACGCCGTCGACTGTCTGCAGGCCGGTGAGCGCGAGATTGGCCGTGCTGGCCACGCGTACCGATTCCTTCGGGTCCAGACCCTGAATTTTGCCGTCGACATAGCTCTTGGTCGCGACGTGCCCGCCCTGCGTTGGCGCGGCTGCCAGACTGAACTGGCCGGCGGTGATGCCGCCCGCGACCGGAATCGCGTCGGTGATGCCGTAGCCGGCCAAGGTGCTGGGGTTCACGCCGGCGGTCACTTGGCCGCGCGCGTTCACCGTGACCTTGGTGTACGCCGCTGGCGACACGCCAGTCCGGCCGGCTGCCATTTCGAACGCCAGCGCGGTCACGCCGGGCGCGATCGCGCCGTCCGTGACCAACTGCCACAACGAATCGCCGTTGGCGGTGCCTTCCTCGATCGTGACGAACAGGCCGGGCGTGACTTCGATCGCGGCGTCGGCGTCGGCGGCACGCGCCCACGCGCCGGCGGCCGCAACATACAGGCCGTTCTGCACGGGGTTGGTCTGCGCGCGGACCAGGATGCGGTCTCCGGCCGCCAGGGCGACACCGTCGATCGTCGGCAGGCCGGTCAAGGCCGTTTGCCCGATCGTGGCTACCCGCGCCGACAGCTTCGCGTCCAGGCGGCCGATCTCCGCCATGATCCGGGTGTCGACGTAGGTGCGCGTGGCCAGAACCACGCTCGGATCGATCAGCAACGTGACGTTGGCGGCATTGCCGACCTCGCACACCGCGCGAACGTAAAGCTGTTTATTGGAGCCGCTCGACAGCGTCGGCTTGAAGCTCTCCGGGTACTTGCCGACGAAGATCAGGTCGCCGTCTGCGTCGAAGATGCCGACCTCGCGGACGTAGAAGCCGCCCACATCGTCCGGGATCACCAACTCGGCCACGATCCACGCGGGATTCGCGGTGTCGCGGTCCAGCCCATTGAGTGGTGCGCGGTACACCTCATGCTTCAGCGAGGACTGCGCTTCGGACGGGTTGTAGTAGGCGCCGTTCAAGCCGTCGCCGACCGCCATGTGGGTCAGCTGCAGCGACGTGCGGTTGGCGATTGCGGCTGCGATCTTGGCGCGGCCGGCGGCGGTGGCGAGGGTGTAGAACTCGCTGGGCATGATTACTCCTGAAACGGATAGACGGTCGCCGTTTCCACAGCCCACTGAGCGGCGCCAAGCCACAACGGCTGGCGCTGCTCAAGCACGGTCAGTTCATACGGCAGAACGGTGGTGACCTCGCCGCCGAACGTGGCACTGGCCAGGGTCGGGATCGGCGATCGGTTGGTGAGAAACAGACGCAGCGCGTCCAGATGCGAGCGAACGTTCTTGTATTCATCGATCAACGCGAGCAAGGCGTTGTAGGCGGCTTCGTCGATGCCGCGTCCGACTAGGTCGACCTCGACACGGAACCGGTACGGCTGGCCGCCGTACTCGAACCATTCGCGAATTCGACCGTCCAGGCCGAGCGTGACCAGCACTTGGTCAAGCGCCCAGCGGGTGCCTTTGTATCGGTGCAGTTCGATCGCGCGTTTGAGCAGTCGGCGGCGCGCGGTATCGGTGTCGGCAAACAGCCAGCCTTCGTAGCCCATGACGTGGAACTGCTCGCCCAACGCCGGCAATGCAGATGCGTCGACGGTGTCGATCAGGTAGACCAACACCGGCGTCAGATCGATACCTTGCAGGCGCGCGGCCAATTGAGCGATGGCGATCGAGCGCTCGTCCTGTGCCAGCGGCGGCGGCAACAACGAATCAGCCATTGACCGAACCCGCCAACGTCAAGGCGATGCCGCTGCAACGCGCCCATTCGTTCTCGGACAGCACGCGCAGCGCGGCGGGTTCGGCCAACCGCACCTCGTAAACCCCAGGCACCGACAGCGCGGCGATAACCTGGGTGGGCACGATGTCGCGGCCGAGTCCTGCCGCGCGATCGGCGGCGTACCGCTCAGCGGCCGCGCGGGCCTGCGCCTGGACGGTCGCGGCGTCGGTATGGGCGTACAGCGTCAATGCGGCCGCGATGGTGTAGTCCACCGGCACCGGTGCCCGCGCCTGTACGTGATCGGTCAGCGGCCGCACCTTGTCTGCCGAGCAGATCGCCTCGACCAGACTCAGCAGCGTGGCGTCGGGCAAGCCGGTCTCCGTCAACGGATACAGCTTTACCTCGCCCGGCACCGGCGACAGCACCGCGACATCAACGATCGCTTGGCTCGCCTTGAGGGCATGGAAGCGGTAAGCCAAGCGGCTGCCGGCATTGCTGAAGGATTCCGGACCCAATTTGATGCGTTCGCGCAGGCGGTCGTCGGATTCCTCATCAACGCCGCCGTTGCTGGCGCTCAGGTTGGCAACGGATGCCACGCCGCTCAGGGGCGCATCCAACCACTCGTTGAGTTTGCCCGCGCCCCAACCGTTGCCTGCCGCGCCGGCTTGCAGACACGTCGCGCCGCAATCCACGAACGCTGCGCCGACGGGCGCGGTAACGTCGGTGTCGGTCGCGAAGGTGACGTCGCCGCCGTCGGATTCCACCCGCACGCCGGCCGGCACCAGACGCGGCGCGGTTAGCGGCGCGGCGAACGTGAACCGAAGCACGGTGCGCGCGGCCTGAGCCGGCAAGCGAACCACGCCCACGAGTTCCCCGAGGTAGTCCAGAATCGGCGCGCGCGCAAACGCCACCAGATTTTGCTTGGCCGCCTCTTGGATGCCGACGCGCACCAGCGTTTCGCGATAGGCGAGCAGATCGACCCAAATGCGTTCGATCTGCGCCGGATAAAGCGTCTTGCCGGTAATGCGCTCGTAGTCCGCGACCAACTCGGCGGTGATGACCGCCGGGTCACGCTGGATGAAGTTCGGCTCGGCCGCGCTCACGGACGGAACTCGGTGCGTTGTTCGAGCCCGTCCACCGCTTTCCACACCACGGTCAGGACGACGCGGGCGCCTTCGGCCGCATGGGTCACGCGCAGCAACTGGCAGCGCGGCTCCCATCGCCGAATCGCGGTGACCGTTTCGCGGATCAGGTGCGGCAGCGCGCGTTGCACCGGCCAGTCCAGGTAGCGGTGCAGATCGGAGCCGAATTCCGGCCGATGGGGATCGCTACCGCGTGGCGTGCCGAGCAGGATACGGATCGCCTGATCGACGTCGGCGATGCCCTCGGCCAAGCCGACCCCGCGTAGGGCCGGCTGCCAATGAACGGAGGTGGTGGGCACGAGCGGCATAGGCGTAGCGTGCCCACCCGACCGCGCCTATCCCACGAAAGCGGTTTAGGGAAACCGCGTCACGTCAGTGCGTGTGATGGTTGGAGTTGCCGCCAGCGTCCATGACTTTACCGTCGCTGGTGATATCGCTGGCGCAGTGCAATTTGCCGGTCACGGCAACATCCCCGGTGAACTGGCTATCGGGACTGTCGATGACGACGCGGGGCGCTTTGAGCGTGGCCCGCGTAGCCGATTCCACCCACACGTCACCGACGGCGCGAATCGTCAGCCGGTGTTCGGCGCGGTCGTATTCGACGGTGCTGCCATCATCAAAGCGGATGTGATGTTTGTCCGCGCTTTGCACTGGCGGCGTATCGGCGTCGGAGTAGATCGCGCCCAAGCACAGTCCATCCTCGCCGCGCAGATCGAGCAGCACCGCGACGTGTTCGCCGGGGTCGGGCAACGCGTAGTGCTTATCGCGCAACGACTTCGTCGCCAGCATTGGCAGCCATGCCGTTTCCAGGTCGTCGTACTCCGGCAACCGCACGCGCACGCGTACTGCGCCTGCGTCCGCCTGGGTCACGATGCCGTAACGCAGGGTCGCCAGCCCTTCGCGCAAAGTCTCATCGAGCCTCATACGGAATCCTTGACCCGGCGCAAGTCCAGCGCGCAGGTGTAGCCCGCGCTGCGTTCGATCGTGTGGCGCGCGGTCGTGATGAGGTAGACGCCCGACAGCTTGCCGAGACCGGTCAACGCCACGCCGCTACCGGCCACCAGCACCGGATCGCCGGGCAACGTCGCCGTCGCCGTCGTGCGGTCGGCGTTCGAATCCAATAGGGCGGCCTCCGAGCGGGCCTTCGCGGTGTCGCGGTTGACCGAGCGGCGGGAGAGTTCCAGCGTGTCGGCGCTGGTGCCGCCCTGGTTTGCGGCGGTATCGCTGACCAGACGCCGGCGTTTTGGGTCGTGGTAACGATTGCGCGCGGCGACGTACACGCCTTGAATCTTGTCGCGGATCGACACGTCGATCAGATCGGCCGGCGCCAGTGTCCGCGCGACCTTCGGCCCCTGCAACGCGGCCAGGGCGGTAAAGACCAACCGGTCCCCTTTGACCTTGAAGGCGTAACCGAACTCACGCGCCAACCGATCGAGAAACTGTAGATCCCGCTCGTGGTATTGAGTGACGCGATCGATCTGCACAGGCCGAATGTCGCCGACCACGGTCAAACCGTTCTTACGGGCGATCCGCTCGGCAATCTGCGCCAGGGTCATGCCCTCGAAGGCGCGGCTGGCACGGGTGCGAATCGGTTTCGACACACCGGCGCCCAACGCCCGGATGCGCAGCGTCGCCGGCGGTTGTCGCGCCTCGATCTCATCGATCTCGAACACACCGCACGGCAACAGCGGCGCGCCCTCATAGCCCAATTCCAAGGTCAGACGGTCGCCCTTGCCGGGATACCAAGGCCCGAGCCAACGCCCGTCGGTGTCTTCCAGTTCGACCTCGAGCTCGTCGGACTCGCCGCTGAGCTGGTCGATAAAGGCCACGCGCAGACAGTACGGCGACACGTCGGACGTGATGTCCTTTTGCCCGTAGGTCAGACGGAACATCGGGGTCGGCACCGCCGCTGTCATGGCTCCACTTAGCGCATCCACGGCGGCAACTCCGTTTGCAGCGGCGCTTGGGTCACCACCGGAATCGAGAGCGGCACACCGGCCGGCAAGGTGGCGGTGATGGCGACATTGGGATTGGCCGCAATGATGCGTTCGTACTGAAGCGGATCGCCGTAGTACCAATACGCGAGCTGATCCCAGCGCTCACCCTCGGTGGTGACATGGGTCAGAAACATCACGGCCCCCGCACAATGAGGCGGGCCGCGATCGCATTGAGATTCGGCGCCGCGCCGTCCATCGCGGCGCTTGCCGAACCCAAAAGACCCACAGCGACGTCCACCGTTCCGGCGACATTGCCGACGTCGATGCGCCCGTCCAGGGCCGACCGCGCGTTTTGGACCGCCGCCTGCGCGACCTGGAGGGCCGACAAAACCGGCGCGGCGTCGGTGGTGGCGTCGGTCAACCGACCAAACGCATTGGCCCCACCGGCCAAAGCCGGCTCCGCTTGCTGCAGCGCCCGGGACAAGCCCGGTAGCTGACCGAGTGCGGCGAGCGGGTTCGAACGAAGCGAACTGGCGAAGCGCGCGGCATCGCCGGCCACTCGCAGCGCCGAACGGGCCTGCGTGGCCAGCGAGACCGCCGAGGTCATCGCCTGTCGAACAGCGGTAACGCCGGTAGCGCCCTGCACCAGCGGAGCGGTGGCCGCCTGCACTGCCGTCGTCGGCGGCAGCGACGGGCGCACCGCTGGGGGTTGAAGCGGCCGCGCGGGATCGCCGGTGAACTCCCGCAAGGTCGCCTCCGCGTCGGCCGACACAAGCGTTCCATCGCCCAGGGCGTGTTGCCGCGTTATCCGTAGGTCGGTCAGCACGTACCAGCCCATGAACTCGCCGCTTCCGAGCACCAGCGCCAACGCCTCATGCGCGGTCAGTGCCGCGCGCAGCTTCACCAGCTCGGCGGCCGGGTCGCAGAAATGCGCGTGGAAGGCCATACGCAGCGCCTGTTCGTCCAGGCGGGCACCGGTGTGCTGCAGGCGCGGCTTGCCGCCGATCAGCGCGTGCTCAGCAAACTCCGCTCCGGCCTGGGTATCCAATGCCTGCACGGTGGCCGGCGCTTCAAAGGCGATATCACCGAGGACCGCGTACATCAGAATCCCCGCCGCGTGCGATCGCGTTCGACACGCTGGAACCAGCGCTCGAACTGCTCGAACGACATTCGCAACGCACCGTCCAGATCGCCGCGCATCTGCGCGGGCGTACCGGCCGGGACATGGATTTGCGGGCTGTAGGTCAATTGCCAGCCGCCAGCCGCTGATGCCGGGGCCGCCATCGCCCGCGCCTTGGCGGCCGCAGCCGCGACGCGCTTCGCCAGCGCATCGGCGGCGCTGGCGGCCTGGGCGCTACGCTCGCGAATGCCGAGCGCGGCGCCCTCGGCGATGTTGGCGCCGTACCCCATGAACACACGGGAGGGCGAGCGAATGCCAAGCCGCTGAGTGAACCATCCGGTCACGCTGTTGCCGAGCCGCGTGATGCTGTCCTTCAAGGCGCCGGCCTTTTGCGTAATACCGCTCACCAAACCGTCCACCAACCGACGCCCGAACTCGGCGAACCGCTGCCACAGCGCGCCCAACCAGCCCAGCACCGGTTGGAAGGCGCGAGCAAACAGGCCCAGCGGCGACCACCGCAAGAATAATCGGGCCACGCCGCCAAGGCCGCCGGCAAACGCCTGCTGCACTTCGCCGACCATCGCAACGGCGGCGCTGCGCATCCCGCCGGTTGCCTCGACCACCCAGCCGATGCCGCGAACAAACAGGCGAATGGGAGCGAGGACGTAGCCGATCGCCGCGCCCAGCACCTGCCCGAACCGCTGGCCAGCCTGCGTCGCCCCGCGCAGTTCGGCCGCGCTCGACTTCACCGGCGTAAACAGCTCAGAAACCCAGCGCCATGCCGCCGCCAGCGCGCCGCCAATCGCAGTCCACAAGGGTTTGAGCGGCGCGGCGGCGTCCGCCAACACCCGACCCGTGGCCGCGAACTCGGCGAACACCGGACGCAGCGCCGTGCTGGCGCCCTGCCAAACACCGATCATGAAAGCCTTGATCGGCTGCCAGTACTTGTAGACCACCGCCGCTACCGTGATGACCGCGCCGATGATCCAGCCGACCGGATTGCTGCCGAGGAACAGGCGACCGATCCACGGAATGGCTTGGCGCAGCCCGGCCAGCAGCGGGCCGCGCAGGAATGCGCCAATACGGCCGATGCTGGCGCCCAAACGCGCCGCCGCGCCCTCGCCAAAGCCCAACACGCGGAAGAACGCCGTCGTACCGCTGCCGCTGCTGGCCAGGGCCAGCCGAAACAACGTGATCTTGCCGCTGATCGAGGTGAATAACGTATTGGCCGCATTGAGCGGCGACAAAATACCGAAGGTCCACACGGTCCGTAGCGCCAGCACCGCACCCTTCGCTGCCAGCAGGCCGCCGCCGAGCGTGACCAAGCCGCGCACCAGTCCAGGGTTCTTCTCGGCCCATTCGCCAAATTTCGCGATCGCCGGCTGCACCGATCGGACCAAGTCGTTGAATGCCGGAAGTAGTGCGTTACCGATGGTAATTCCGATATCCGCCATACCGATTTTGAAGCGCTTCCATTCTTGCTTGGACAGCTCTGCTCGGCTCTTCCAGTCCTTGCCTAGCATGTCCGAATCCGCGGCTCCTAACGCCCCTCGCTGGATATCGCCGATGCGGCTTCGATTCGCCAATGCCGGACGCAGGAATGCGAGTACCTGCATGTCCTGAAAGAGCGATCCGAGTTTGAAGGACTGCCCGATGCTTTGAAGCGCCTGCTCGCGCTGCGCTGCATCCTCAATGGACATCGCCTTGCGCAGACCTGCTGTCGCGCCGGGGCCCTTTGCCTTTAGATATTTGTCGATGATCTCGAGCATCGCCTGGATAGGCGACATTCCGGTCGCTACCAGCTTGTTGACCTGACCTTTGAGATCGATGCCGGCCTTGTCGAAATCCTTCAACGCGTCGGGCGAGAAAATCTTGTTGAGGAAGTTCATGAAGTTGTTGGCTGCCTCATCGGCGCTGCCAGCGCCCATCATCGCGACCTGGAGTGAAGCCCCGAGTTCGGCCACAGCTTTTTTGCCGGTCATGCCGACGTTAGCAATGGCCGGCGCAAGCTTTGGCAGCCAATTCGCCATGTCGCGGATTTCAAACGATCCCGCCTTGCCCGCAAACGCAAGAATATTGAGCGTTGCTTCCATGTCTTTAGCCTCAATTTTGAGGCTGTTCTTTGAAGCGACGATGACCCGGCCCAGGTCATCCATGCCGGCGCTAGTTGCCGTGGCGGCCTTGCCAAGCAGCGGAATGTAGAACTCCAAGTCTTTGACGTTCTGGATATTGTTCGCAACAAGGACGCCAGTTCCCCGGGCTACTTCTTCCTGCGTCTGAATCCAACGACGTGCGGACTGACGGATCAGGCCGCCGACGTGTTGCTCCTCAGCGGCCGTCATCTGCCCGGTGATTCGAATGTCCCGCAGTTGCTCTTGGAATGCGCCAGAGATGCCAAGAGATTTCCAGACCGGTGCGGCAAAAGCGACCGACTGTGCGCCCAGGCCGACCCAACTCGCGCCTAACTCCCGCCGTTGTTCGCCCAATTGCTGACCGCGTGCGATCGACGCGGCCAGCCGTTCTTGCTTCGCACGAACTTCATCGATGGTGCGGCCAATCCGCGCGTATTCGCGATTCAGGGTTGCCAGCGATCCGTCAGACAGGAACCGCATGCCGCGCTGCATCGACGCGCCCAGATCGTTCTGCTTGCGGGTCAGGGCTTCGACCTCGCGTCCCAAACTGCCGACGACCGTCTTCGCGCCGGCGAAGGCCGAGCGGAACGCGCCGTTCACGGTCGCCCCGATGATGACGCCGATCGCCAGTTCGCGTGTCGCCATTGGTTTCTAACTCCCCTGGGCCTTCGCCCTGCGTTCTATTTCCCGGATGGCGCGTTCGCACCACTCCTTGAAGTCCTGAAGTTCCAGCGCGTCGATCTCACTCGGCTGAAAGCGGTAAACCAGGACCAACAACTCGGCGCCGTCGAATAGTTCAGCCGGCGGAGGGCACGCGCATCTGCCGAAATCGGTCCTGCAAATCCTCGTAGTCGGCCATATCCATGTCGTCCAGGTCTTCCGGCGTCAGCCCGCAGGCCAAGGCGATGGCTGCCAGTTCGACCTCGCTGGCGGTCTTGGCGTCGCGCTGGGCTTGCTTCATGTCCCGGACCTTGAGTCGGCGCGGGGTCAGTACCGACACCGGGGCGCCGGCGGCGGTTCGGAACGGAAACCGCAGCGTCAGCGCGGCGGGGGCCGTGGTCGGCTCTGCCGGCGCGGTGGTGGGCGGCGTGGTGTCGTTGGACGTCATGGCGGAACCTCAGCGGGAATAGGCGGCTACTGTCTCGCCGGCCGGCCAGCAAGTCCGCTAAACCGCTTTAGAACTCTGCGGGCGCGCCAACGAAAACGGCCCGCAATGCGGGCCGTTGTGGTTCGGAGTGTTTGGCGCGATCAGCCGCCGATGTTGGCTCGGTATTCGGCGAGTTGGTCGACGCCGGCGACGCGGAAGATATTGGCGAAATAGTCCAGTTCCAGCACTTCTCGGCCGTTGATGACTTGCTTGACATAGGTAGCCGTGAACGCGCTACTGAATTCCGCGTTCTCATGTTGCTTGAACGTGCCCAACGGCAGCTTCTTGAACATCACCGTTAGGAAAGTAACGAGCGCGGATTGTTCAAGCCGCCCTTGAGAGTTATAGCTCTCGACGTTGGAGCGAATTTGCAGCTGGGCGGCCTTAAACGGGTTCGCCACGGTGCGGCCGACGTCCTCGTAGAACGAGTTCCATTTGACCTCGCCTTCGAGTTTGTCGAAGCCGGACGGTAGTTCCACCTTGCCGATCATGCCCAGGCCCTTGTGCTCCTGCATGAGCGCCGAGATGTCCGGCAGCTTGACCTCTTCCGCGCGTCCCAGCAGCGAATTGCCATTGACGTACAGATTGGCGTTGGTGATGCGGTTGATTTGAATCTTGCCCGGCATGGTCAGCTGCCCTTGAAGTTAGCGAGGAACTCGCCGGTGATCTCGGTCTCGTAGGTGAGACGTTCCATCGGCGGCGGCGGGGTATAGCGGTAGCTCAGCAACAGATGGCCGGCCGCCAGTTCGGTGTCCGGGTTACGCGCCGGATCGAACCAGCACTGGAAGCCCAACAGCGCACCGTCGCCGATCAGCTTGCGGCCGTAGCCGTTCGCGGATTCGGTCAAGCTATCGATCAGTGCCTGGGTGATCGGCATGTCGATGAACTGCTGCGCCGCCAATCGCAACGACTCGTTGATCAGGTCGCCGGTGCGGCGCACGTTCTCGAAATTGCGCAGGTGGGTGACGGTCGGGAATGCGGCGGTGCGGTTGCCCCACAGCAAGAAGCCGGTGCCGAAGCTGTTGAAGACAGTCGTGATGCCGACCTCGTTCAACAGATTGACCTCCGACTGCGGATCGGAGAGCAACGCAGACAACGGCCGTTCGAGCCCTATGACTCCCGCCAGCGGCTGATTGGAACTGGACCGCCAGAAGCCGAACTCCTGGTCTACCCAGGCACGCAGTCCGGCAGCACGCTGGGACATCGGCTCCAGGCGTTCGGTGTTGGTCGCCGGGTCATAGACCTTCACATGCGGATAGCACAGGCGCAGTCGATCGCTCGCCGTGTTGAAGTTGATGGTGCCGTTGGGGCCGCGCCCGGCGATCGCCTGCTCGAAGGTCGTACCGATCGGCGCGTCCACATACGCGACCGCTTCCAACTGCCGCGCCAGTCCGTCCAGTTCGGTCGCGACGCTGGCCTGGGTGCCGTAGGCCGGTGCGATCAGAATCTTGGGGCTGAAACCGAAGGTCTGATAGGCATCTTTCAGCGCCAGCAAACCGGTGCGCAGGCCGGCGGCGTTGACCGCGCCGATGATGTCGGCCGCCGTCACCCGGGCCGGATCGGCGAACTCGTAGTCGATCGCCACGTCCGCGCCAGCCGCGATGGTGCCGTTCTTGATGCGGGTAATCGCACCCGAGGCGCGATCGACCGTATAGTCCACGCCAGCGGCATACGTGGTCTGACCGTTCTTGCTCTTGACCGCCACGGTGATCAGCGCGGGATGCGCGGTGGACAGGCGGTCACGGGCATCGAAGCGTTTGGCCTCGGCCACGATGCTGGACTTGTGAATCGTCGGATCGAGGACGTTCACCACCAGCACCGTACCGACGCCATGGTCATAGACCGCGTCCAGCGCTTGCGGGATGGTGAAGCCCGGCCATTGCGCGCCGAACTGCGCCGCATCGCGCTCGTTGAGCGTCAACGTCAGTGCACCCACGGGGCCGGCGGGAGCGGTGCCGACCAAGCCGATGACAGCGCTCTTGATCTGGCGGACTGGGCGCGGGCCGCGCTCAATCTCGATGGTCTCGACGCCGTGCAGAAAGTTTGCGGCCATCAGGGCGTGTCCTTCTTCGGTTCGGTCTTGGCGATCGGAGCCTTGGGCGCCGGCGTCAAGCGCTGCTGCGCAATCAATGCCAGCGTGTATTCGTGGGTCTCCGGCAGTTCGACGTCGCGCTGATCGAACAGCATGACCTCGCGCGGTTGGCCATCGATTATCAGCGTCACGCCGCTGGTCGGGCCGCTGTAGCGGTATTTCATCGGGTTTCCTCGTAGTAAGGGCGAATCAGTCGTGGCCCGGACTCCGGGGTGGCGTCTTCGACCGACAGGGTGTGGGTGGCCAGATCGAGGGCGTAGCTCCAATTGCCCTCGATCTGACCGGCGAACTTTTCTCCGATCGCGCGGGTTTTCCGGCAGTCCGGCGGGCGGTAGCCGATCAGGCACCTGCGCGCCTGGTCGAGTGCATCGATCGCGCCGTCGCGGCCGTTCAATTGGCGGAACACCAGGGAAACAGTGACGCGCAGATCGCGCGGCTGAGCTACGAACTCGGTGTCGTTCGTTGGATGGAACTGACTGCCGGCGTAGGCCACCAGGAACGCACCGGCCGGATGGTTCAGCCGGTACGCGCTGACTGATTCCGGGAACAACTCAGCGGCATAGCCGGGCAAGCCGCTGCGCAACCGTTGAAGGTAGGCGTCCAGGATGTCCCGGGTGCTGGCCATCAGTACCGATCCAGCACTGATGCGGGAAAGGTTTGCCGGCGTGCGCGCACCTTCGTTTGCCCCGGCTCCGGCGCGGCGGCTTGCGTGTCCGGGTGCCCAATCGTGACCTTGCCGTCGCGAATGTCCTTGAGCAGGTCCATCCCGCCCTTGTAGGTGCGCACCACCGCGTCGGGCAAGTCATTACCTTCCGGGCGGCGCGCGTACAGATCGTGCCGCGCCAGATGGATCACCACGTCCTTGATGACGGTAGGCACCGGCGCCAGCGGCAACACATAGCGACCACGTAGGTAGGCGTCGACCAATTCCTCCGCCGCGTCGATTTTGCTCTCCACGACGCTCAGATCGGGTGCTTCCGCGACCGGGTCGTCGTTGGACAACTCGATCAGCGTGCGCGGCGGAATGGCCCGCTGCAGATCGGCGACGGTGCAATAGCGCATCTGGGCTCAGCCCACCTTGAGCTCGATCAGTGCGCCCGGCGCGAGGCACAGCGCGAGCGGATTGGCCTGGGCTTCCAATTCCCAGCCCTTGCCCAGCCGACGTTCCTCGGCCTTGGCATAGAACGCCTTGCCCAGAGTGTTGACGGCTTCGTTGTAGTTGGCCGGCGCGTTGTACATCTTGTAGAGCCCGCGCGCGACCGGGAACAACTGCGCCACGTCTTCGGGGATGAAGCGCTGGTTGCCCACGGTGACGTCGTATTCGATGAATTCGATACCGCCAAAGGTGAAGCCGGAACGCTGATCGCCGCCGAGGCGATCCTGCGCCGCCTGCCAACCCTCGAAGGCCGCCTTGACGTTCTTGTGCGAGGTCAACGCATCGAACCACGCCGGGCCGCAATACGCGCGGAACCCGGTCACCAGCGTCGCGCCGACTTTTTTCTCCGAATAGCGCTTGGCGTCCAGGCACGCCTTGCGCACGTCGGTTGCTTCGTTGGCGAGCGCGACGGTGATCGACTTCTTGGCCACGCCGAACTCATCGAACAGATCGAGGACCGTCGAACCGTCCGCATCCAGAATCTTGCCGCGCAATGCGCCCACGCGCTGGAACTCGCGGGTGGCGTCGATGCTGTTCTTCAGCCGTTCGAGTTCGTCGTTGATCACGGCGGCCTGGGCTTCGACCGGATTCTCGGAGCCGAACGAGGCGATGCTCTGCAAGTCCACCGGCTGTACGTTGCCCGACAGCGGCAGATGCAGAGTCTGGAAGGTGCGGCGCGTGCGGCTGTTCTTGCCGGCGGGTTCGGGATCGGCGTTGCGCGAGATGTTCGGCACCAGCACCAGCCGGCCATCGCGCTCATCGATGACGACCGTGGTGTCCTTGATGCCCTTGTCTTCGAATAGGCCGCTCGCGCCCACCTTCGTCGGTACCGGCGGCAGGCGGTTGATGGCGTCGGTCAACGACGCCGTGGTGAACAGGTCTTGCAGGGTCATGGATTCGGTTCCTTAGAGGACAGCACGCGCGACGATGCCGCGCGCTTCGAGTTCGGCGGTGGCGGCCGCCTTCTGCGGCGCAGTGATCGCGCCCGGCCAGACCAGCGCCGCCTCGTTGACGGTCGCGCCGCGCGCCACGACGGTGCCTTTCCGGGTGGATTCGCTGGCGCGGAGTGTCTCGGCCAGAACGCCATACGCCTTTTTGGCGGCCGCGTTGGCCGATCCCGGATCGAGCGGCTGAAACACGCCATCGACCAGCGCGAGGACTGCGCCGAGTGGCACTTCCGCGCCGGAGGCGAATCGGCCGATTTGCTTGGTCCAGCCGACTGCGACCTCGGTCAGCAGCAGATCGGACAGGTTTTTGGGTTGCGTGAACGCGGTCATGTTGGCTCCAGTCAGCGCGTGCGGTGTTCGCTACGACGCTGTGCGTCGGCGACCAGGGGATTGAGGGCGGCGTCTTTGACGGCGGCGGCCGCCGTCGCGGTCTCGCCGAAGCTCAGGCTTTGCGGCAGATCGGACAGCAACGCCTTGAGCGCGTCGGCCAGCGGTTGCTTGGCCTCGCCTTCGCCGAACTCCAGCGGCTGCTCGCCGCCGGTCGCGTGGTCCAACAGCGCGATGACGGTGTCCTTGTGCTTGGGCGCCAACCGGCCGCCGGTGATCAGCCCGTCGGCGTAGTTGAGGTGTTGGGCGTGTTGGGTCTGCTTCGCGGTGGCGGCGGTGCCGCGTTCGAGTTCGGCGACGCGGGATTTCAACCGCGTGTTCTCGGCCTCGATCGCGGCCTTTTCTGCTGGGGTCACGGTGGTCTCCGTTGGTGTGATGGTGGGCGGATCGCAGAACGCGACGTCGCCGGTTTGGGATTGGGCGGCTTCGCGCAGAGACTCGATCAGCCAGTTCGGCGCGGTCGCGTCGGCTTCCTCGGCGCCGAATTTGGTCAGCATCCAATCGCGCAAGCGACGGAACAGATCGGCGCTGTAGCCGTGGGCGTAATCGCCGAAGTGCAGAACGCCCGATTCGTCGTCGGCAAACTCCACGCGGCCCTGCGCGAATGCGCTGAGGTCGGGGGCTCGCATGCCCTTGTTGCCCGGCGCGGCCGCGCCGAGAAAGCCGACGTGGCGCAGGTAGTACGTGCCCGGCACCGGATTGCTGGGCGAATCCGGGTGATAGAAGCTGCCGCTGAGCGAAAGCAGGCGGCCGGCCTCGACGGCGTCCGCGAACTGCGGGTCCACCTGGGCGGGCAACCCTTCCAGCGCCCCGTCGATGAACGACAGGCCGGCGATGTGGCCGTAGGCCAGATCGTCGTGCTTGGGGTGGCCGATCACCAAGGGGGCCCGATACTTCTTCGGGTCATAGGCCTCGGCCGACCGGCGCAGGTCGTCGGCGGTGAATTGGGCGGCCTGCCCGTGCATGTCGGTCTTCAGGCCGGGGGTCATGATCTGTAGCAGCTTGCTCATGGCCGCTATGTTCCCGGGCCGGCTTCCGCCTTTCCCCTAAACTGATTTAGAGATTGCGCCGGGCACCCACGTAGCGCGGCGGGCTCAGAAAATGCGGCGATAAGTCACATTTCTAAGTCGAGCACCCCGCCACGCCAAGAAAACGAGCCCCCTGATATCCTCAGCCCGAGGCTTACCGAATAGGGACATTCCAATGGCGACAACCCCAGGACGGGTCGATACCCGCGATTTGGCCGCACTGCTGGCGGCCACCGATGAACAAGGCCGCGTCGACCAGCTCGCGTACGAAGCCGAGCGCCTGATCCTTCACAACCGCCGCGTCGGCGGCGTCGACGCCGCCGGCCTGGTCAACGACCTGCAACGCTCGCCCGGCTTCCGGCAGTTCGACCGCGACGCCTTCTTGGGCGCGATTGATAGCCGCCTGGAAACTCCGGCGGAGAAACAGCGGTTCGCCGGCGCACTCGACGCGGCCAACATCACCGACAGCTATTTGGAGCGCCAGGGCGAACGGCTGGCCGAGGCTGCAACGGTGCTTCGTGACGAAGCGGCCAAGCGGTTCAAGGCGGCGGACCAAGCGCTCGAAAACCTTCGCGGAGAGGGGCAGCAGCATCTGCGCGGCATCGCCTCCGACCCCGACGCCAGCAGTGGCGAGCGCGCGGCGGCCGGCGCGGCGTCCGTCATGCTCGGATTTCATCAGTACCAGACGGGTATGGCGCGCGGCGCGCTGAGCCATGCGGCCCGCACGGTCGGCGACTTCGTTGACTTGGCGCAGATGGCCGACCGTCTGTCGAAAGACCCGGATTACCGAAAGGTTATCGTCGGCATGGCGCGCATGTATGCCGCCGAGGTCATGGACGATCCGAAGAAGCCGTTGACGGACGCGCAAGCAGCGGCCACGGACGCGATGGAGAAGTGGGACAAAGGCTTTCGGGAAGCGGAGGCCAGAGGCACCCAGGCCGAGTATCTGGGTGGTGCCGCCGGCGTGGTCGGCGTGGAAATCTTGGCTAATGTCGTGCCGGGCGGTGCGCTGGGCAAATTCGGCAAGGCCGCCAAAGCCGTCGATACGCTGTTGCCCGCCGAACACGCGGTCGAACTGTCCCGGCTCGGTGAGGTCGTGCGCGTCAACGGCCCGGACATGCAGGTCCTGGGTAAGGCCGGCGAGTTGGCGCGCGGGGGGCGCGAACTGGCGGGCGACACCGCGCGAGCCGCTGAAACGGCCGAGGCCCTTCAGAAAATCGCAGAGCCGTTACAGCAGATATCCAAAGGGCTGAAGCGCGGCGGTAGTGAAGCAGCCGCTGCCGAAGATATCGCAGAAGGTTTGACCGGCATGGCCCGCCGGAACGGCGACCTTGAATCGTTCGTCAAAGCCGCGCAGATGACGGACAACATGGATGGTCTGCTGCGAAGTGGTCAACTCAGCCCGAAGGAACTGGGCGAGGTCGCAAAGCTCGACGCAACCATCTTCAAAAACGAGGCCCACTTTCAAGAGGCCATGAACTACAGCCTGAAGGGCGTAGACCTCAGCACCCTCAAGCAGAAACACCTAGGCGACATCGGCGAGGCCATTCAGACCTACAAGATGGTCGAACAGGGCTACACCGAGATTGTTTCGATCAAGAATAAGTCTGGCCAGGGCATCGATGTCGTCGGTCGTAATCCCGAAAGTCAAAGCCTTGAATTTTTCGAGGTGAAGACCTCGGCCAAGGGCAAGGCCGTCGCTCAAAACATCGATGACCCCGGGAAGTTCATTGGCGAAAGACTTGAAAAAGCCATCATTGCTGACGGGCAATGGGCGCCGCATCGGACCATCGAAGGATTGCCGCAACTCGCGACGGCCATCCAGAAGGAGGTTTTCGACCAAGCGACCGGAGAGTTCAAAGCGCAGGCATCCTGGGTTCGAATAAATCTCAGCAACGAACCTGGTTCGCACAAGCTTCGTATCGATAGTCACCAGACCGATCCGTGGGTGAAGAAGGATGCCAAGCAGGCAGAACTGGGGCCGGATTTCGACTACCTACGCAATTCTCAAGAGTTCCAGAAATATCACGAAGCGATCGCGGCGGATGGACGATGGGATAAGCGCGAGACCGACAATATGTCCGCTGCGCTGTTGCGCGAGTACGCCTCAGACACCCTCACGAAGAGCGTTGATCGCGTGGCAATTGCGACTTCACCAGCTACCGGAGAGACGACCGTTTTTTCGGTTTACTCTCCACATGGTGATCGCGGCCCCCATTTCGAAGTAAGGGTTAACGCTGCGCAGGCCGCGCAGGAGCCGGCAGAAAAGAACTTGGCGCAGGTGGAGCAGCTGAATCAACAACAGGCTTTGGCTCAACAGCAGGCCCAGCAGCTCGGGCCCGACAGCCCGGGCCAAGGCGGCCCCAGGATGACGATCTAATGGCAACAAGAAACGGCAAGCTTCCGGTGCCGCTCGGCTGGCATCCATCACTCAAGAAGGCATTCAACGATGCTGATCTTTGGTGTCAGAACTACATGGTCACTAAGGATCGATTGGGGGAGGGTCTCGCCACGCTGCGGCACGAACTTGATACGACTCGCCCTTTTATTCCCGCCATTTCGACACTGCTTGTTATCGCACACGCTTATGCGGCGCAGTCTTGCGCGAGGGCTTCGGTGGTTGACCCTAGCGTTTGGTCCGCCGCCTTTAATAACGCCATAAACTTCCGAGCGCTCGACTTTCGCAAGCTGGCGAGCCTCTCGCTTCCGCACGCACATCAACCGGTTTTTGCTTTTTCCGCCAGCATGAAGGCGGTAGGCCCCGCGCTTCTATCTCAGTGGTCTACGGCTGAAATTCTGGCCAAGCTGCTGATATCCGTTGCCGAAAAGGAGCTAAAAGTCAGTCCTTCTAAGAAGACGAAATGGCAGAGAGGGACACACGATGCTTTTCTAGTGCACCTGTTGTCCGAGGCATTTTCTTTGCCGACTTCGTTTGAGTCGATGAACCCGATCGTGCCTGAATACGCTGAGCTTCTCCAACACTGGCGAACCGAAGACGCTGCCAACTTTCGTAAGGTAATGAGCGTAGCCGCTGAGTTCCACATCCTCAGAAGCGGGGACAGTACCGATCGAACAGAGTACGAATTTGACTACACGTTTGATCGAATTTATCCGGCCGAACTACTTGCCGTGCAAGCGATTCGCCGGCGGGACGGCCTGCCGGAGTTCGAAACCGGCCACCTGCTGATCGATAAGCCCTGGTCAATGATCCGGGATATAGAGTCAAGCGTTCCGCATCCGCTGGTCGTGGAGACTGAAGCGATGCTTCGTAGAGACCGCCCCGATTTTCGGTAAAGGACTTACCCATGAGCAAATCCGCAGATCGAGTCGACACCCGCGATGTCGCGGCGCTACTTGCGGCCACGGACGACCAGGGGAACGTCGATCCCATCGAGTTCGAGGCCGAGCGGCTGATACTCAGGAACCACCGAGTTGGCGGCATCGACGCTGTCGCTATGACTGACGAATTGCAGGCGGCCGCCATCTTCCAAACGCCTGAGCGCGCGGACTTGCTGGAGGCCATTTTTGACCGGCTGGAAACCTCCTCCGAGAAGCGCCGTCTAGCTGCGGCGCTATCAGCGGCGGGAATCAGCGATGCTTCTGTGAAGCTCCACGATGGTGCCGCGTCTGAAGAAGCGGACGCCAGCGATTACAGCGCCGAAAAATTCGAGCAGGCGCTCAACACATGGAGCAATACGGGCCGAGAGTGCTTGCGTGTCATCGCGAACAATGCCGATGTCAGTCGCGCCGAACGTAATGCGGCCGACGCCGCGCTATCAGTGCTTGGGGAGCAAGAAACGTTGCAGAGCGTGGTCGATCTCAATGAAGCCGCTCGAGCAATCGGTGGCTTCGACGATCTCGCTCGGATTGCTTTCCGGATCGCGACGTGCCCCGACTGGTACAAGATGATCGTCGGGCTGGCCAAACTGGACGCGATCGAGGCGGCAGACGAGCGAGGCAAACCGCTTAGTGAGCGCGGGCAAGCCGCCTCAGATGCCTTGGATATGTTGAAGATCGGCTTGACCGAGGCGCGGGCGAAAGGCAGCGAACGCGATTTTCTCGGTGGTTTCGCGGGCATCGTTGGCGTGGAGCTTGTCGTTCGTCTGGAGCCGGCCGAACGCCGTGTGAAATACGGCAAGTCGCTCAGAGCGCTGGAGTTGCTCCTTGGCAAATCGAAGGCTTGAGCGTTCGCTGTAACCCACACCATCGAGAACTTGTGCGGTCCTCGGCCTGTGCCGTGGCACTGCTGCGTTCGGAATGCTCATGAAAAGCTTTGCAAAGCGTTTTTGAGCGCATCGCCACCCCGTCGTGGTGGCGTTGCCGCGATGTGCGCGTGGACGCCGCTTAGCGCGCGTCCTATTCGATCGCGGTCGTCAGGTGCCGAAGCAACGTGTCGAGCACGGCACGCTCGGTCTCGGGCTGTAACGTGCCATCGGCTTGGAGCGGTAGATACGGACGGGCCGGCAGTTCGACCTTGCGGCCACGCCCAGCCTTGCCGCCGAGTTGCTGGATGGCCGCATAGACCTTGTTGCTGCCGATGACCGCCGTGTGGGCGTCGAAGTCGGTGGTAACCGAGGCGGCAAGCTGGCCGCTGTCCTGCAGCAGGGTGAAGTTGCCGGCGGCGGCCTCAATCGGCTTCCGGCGCTTTCGCTTGCCATCCAAGCCGCTGTTAATCCGATCCGCGCGCCGCTGCAGCGTCACCTCGGCCAAGGGCGTCCAGTCCGGCCGCCCTTGCGCTTCGAAGTTCTTTTCGGTTTCAGCCGCCAGGGTGCCGGCGATCTTGCGCATGGCTGGGGTGCGATCCAAACCCGCACGTTCCAATCGATCCAGGGCCTGGATCACTCGCCCGTCGTCGATGCGGGCGTCTAGCCATTTATCCGTCACGGCGCGAGCTCGCGCTCGGCCAATGCCCCAAGGTCGCCGGTATAGCGTGCCGCGCTTGCTGACCATGCGCCGGTAGCGCCGGGGTTGTAGCTCCAACCCACGCCCGGCGATATCACCGTATCCCGTCCCGTTAACGGATCACGGGTGCGGAATGTGGCGACCTCGCGCAACTCACCGGTGCGTCGCGAAACCAGTTTCTTTGCGGTGCCGAGCCGGCCTTGCGTGTCGGTCACACCGGCGGCTTCGGCTTCGACACGGGTCATCGCCTGCACCCGGCAGCGGCAGCCGAAGTCGTTGGGCGGGTAGTAACTGCGGAAGAAGTCGCCGTCGATCGGGGCCACCGTACCGTGCAAGCTGCGATGTTCCGGTCGCGTCTGCGCATCCATGACCGCGACATAGCGGCCGTAGGGCCGATCATCGGCATTGGCCAACTGCTGCTGATAGCGCCCGGCCTGATAGGCGGTTTGTAAGTTAGTGCGGTAGATCGTCCACAGCCGCCATGGGCTGCCGAGTTGCACGCTGCGCTCCTCGCCGTTGGGGGCGGTAACGGTCTTGCGCCCCCACCAGCCCTTGCGCTGAAGGACCGGAGCCAATTCTTTTTCAAACCAGCGGAAGCTTTGCCCGGACTCGACGGCTTCGGTCACCGCATCGCGGATGTCTTGCAGGATGTCCAATCGCCCCACCTTGGCCACCGTGAACGCCTGCGCATGGGCATCCTGCCAAACCTCTTCCCAATCAAAGCTGATCTTGAACCCTTTCTTCCGCAGCATCGCGATGGCCTCTTTCGGAGGCAACGCCATGCAAGCGGCCAGCGTGGTGGCATCGGCCATCGATCACGCTCCGCTGGCGTCGGTGTCAGCCGAGATTCGGCCCCACACGTTGGCGACGAAGATGATGCGCGCCACGCGTTCCTGCAACGCGCCTGCATCCATCAGCGGAAACCAGCGAACCAAGCGCGCTTGCACCTCGACGGCGGTCAGCCCATCGCGCACCGCGTCGAATAGCGGGCGAAGCATCGGTTCAACGGCCTCCGTAAAGGCTGCGGATTCGTTAGCTTTGTCGAGTGCGGCATCCAGCGCGTCCTGGTCTGCGAATTCCGTACCCTCGGCGAACTCCAGCCCGGGGCTCGGTGGAAGGACGGGGCTGCCGCCAACCTCGACTTCGTCGTCGGCCAGCTTGTACCGGCGCTGGAAATAGACCTTGGTCAGCTTCGCCCCCGCTTTGGTCAGCTTCTCATCACGCTCAGCCAAACGTACATCGACGTCTTCCTGCTGCCACAGATTGAAGCGCGGACGCTGCGCGTCGCCGAAATTGACATCGACAACCCAGTCGATCAATTCGTTGACGACCTCGCACACGATCTCGGCGTCGCCGTCGCGGATATCCTCGGTGACTTCCAAGCCCGCCGTGGCTGACGCGCGCGTGCTGTCCTTCTCGGTGGATTGGTTCTGTCCCAGCAAAGCGATCGCGATCTCGGCCCGGCAGAACTCCAGCAGTTCCCGATAGACGCCGGCGCTGGCGCCTTTGCCGCCCGCGTCCAGAATCTCCACAGAACTGTCGTCGGGAATGACGGCGATCGCGTCCTGGACCATGTCGGCCAACCGATCCAGGAACGCGTCGGTTTCCTCGTCGTTCGTCCCGCGCGGTTGCTTGCCGACCAGGAAGGGCGACCCGTATTTCTCGGTAAACGCCACCCAAAATTTCAAACCGCCCTTCTTGAACACGGCCGGCCAGAACACGCGCGACAAGTCGGGGAAGCCGTAGGGATTCGCGTAGCTGGCTTCCTGCGTCGCCACCAGGAACTTGCGGGCCGGCACCGTCTCGCCGGCGGTGGGCTCGCGCGGCGTGCGCAAACGAAGCTCGTTGTCGCGGCCGAAGGCGAACCACTCGGGCGGCTTACCGACAACACGCGCGGGCAGCCACAATCCGCCCTCGGTCGCCCACACGACTTCCAGCGGCTGATAGCCGTATAGGGTCGCGTCCAGAATCTCCGGGATGAGCTTGGTCAACTTCAACCGTTCCAGCATCTGATCGATGACCTTGGCTACCCGGGCCTGAGTGCCCGCCCGCTCGATGCCGCGCTCCAGCGATCGCACCGCCGACTTACGGCGGCGCACGCATCCACCGATAGCGGCATCCGCCAACAGGTCGCGGTACACCGTCACGTCGCGGCCCAGCTTCTTCAGCACCGGGTCGGGATTTGGCAGGTACATCCCGCCACCAATTGCAGCGGCGCCGCGACTGCGCAGCGCTAGTTCGCCGGCCTCGGGGCGCTTCAGATCGGCGAAGCTGACAAAGTCGCGGGGCGACACGAACAGCCCTTTCGTGGTCATGCGTATCCCTTCATTAGCTGGACCGACTGGCGTCGCCGACGCGAGCGCACCTTCACCGGTCCTTTGTTCAATTCGAGCGTGACGTACCACGCTAGCGCCAACGCAATGACGAAGTCGCCGTGGCGCTGAATGTCCGGGTCTTTCAAGTCATCCCGCCGCAAGGTCGGCACCATCGGCACGCCGTCGACCGCCACCAAGTCCCGCAGATCGGCGGCGTGGTTGTCGTCGCGTGGAAGATCAAGCACACCGTCCTCGAATGCCCCAATTAGGCGCGGCATGAACTGTCCGTACCACGTCCGGCTCAGTTTGATCTGATGAACCCGGCCGCGCCCGTAGCGGTCAGCGGTGTACTCGGCCAAGGTTTCGCCGTTGCCGCCGGCGTCCATCGCGGCGCCTATCCAGCGCGGCAGCCGTTCCAGCACCGCCCACAGGATTTGCTCCTGTTGTCGGGTCGGCACGTTGTGCATCTCCACCACGAACGGCACGCGGCGACGGCGGTCCGGCAGCACTTCGATCGGGCAGATAACACTGAAGTCCCGGTGGCGGGCGAAGTCCTGGCCGAGTCCATGCCGGTGATCGTGGTTCAGCGCGGCCAGCACCGGATGCACATGCAACCTAATCCATTCATCGCACCACGCTCGGCGCCAGGATTCGGACCGCTCCACGAAGCTGTCGTCCAGCACCAGGCGCAACACCGGGCGGTCTTCCAGCATCGCATCGTCGATCCAGACGCCGGGAATGCATACGCCGCCACCGTCGCGGGGAATGACGTCCAGTTCCTCCCGCATCGCAGCCTTGCGCGGGCCGTACTTGGCCCGAATGTCCTTGTACCAGGACTCCTTACCTTCGGTCGTGGCCGGCTTGCCGGTCATGAGACAAACGCGCTCGTACAAGCCGTTGGCCACCGCTTGGTCGAAGCCTACCGTGTACACCGCCGCGTCGTCGCCGTAGAGACCGGCTTCGATGTCCTTGACCAGCTGGTTGAACGGATTGTTCTTTCCGTTGTGCGATGAGATCACCACGATCTCGCCCCCCCAGATCGACAACGCCGACGCTGCGTCGAGCACGCCCTCTACATCCGGGTGGAACGCGGCTTCGTCGATCACGACCTTGCCCTGCAAGCCGCGCAGGTTCGCCGGCCGCGACGACAGCGACGAGATCTGAAACCCGGACGAAAAACGGATGCGATGGGCGGTGATATGGCGGGTCCGGCCGTTCTCGTCCTGATCCTCGAACAAGAATTCCTCGATCTGCGATACGCCCTGGCCCTGCGCCTGCGCGATAACGCGGGCGAACTTTGCGCAGTAGCCGATGAACTCCAGGCCCTTTTCTTTGGTATCGCCGATATAGAACACGTTCTGGCCGCCGGCGGACTTCCGCGACGCTGCCAGGAGCGTGTCGTCCAGCGCTTCGGCGAAGGTGATGCCGGTGCGCCGTCCTTTCGCGCTGACCTTCAAACCCGCGCGCAATGCCAGCCATTCGCGCTGGTGCGCCATCAGCACACCGTCGGCCAGCGGGTTGAGGTTGAACGGGACTTCGCGGGCACTCGCGGGAAGTTCTTCCCACTCGACCACCCGTAAAGTGCTTTTGAGCGGCGCGACCGTCGTCATCAGCCGACGCCCAGCACCTTGGCGCGCCAGAACTCGACCTGAGCCTCATCCATCCCTTGGGCGCGGGCGGCATTGCCTACCGCGTCGGCGGCATCACGCAACGCCTGCTCGCGCGCCTGCCGGGCGTGCTTCTTCTGTTCCATCGACGCCCGCACCAACTGCGCCACGGCCTTGGTGATGGAGGCGAGATTGACGTTCTTTCGGTCCACGCCCTTCATTTCCCGCAGGATCGTGAACAGTTCGGTCTGGAGCATCCGAACCAAGCCGGCATCCAGCGCACCCTCGTCGTCGGGGCTGGCCTCGATAAACGCCTTAGCCTGATCCGTCGCCAGCTTTACCGCTTCCAACTTGTGCTGGAAGTCGCTGCCGTACTCGGCCAAAGCGGATTTACTGATCTGGTAGCCGCGCGCGGTCAACTCGTCGCACAGTTCCTGATAGCGGCTGAAGTTGTTACCGATCAGCGCCGAGTCCAGCCATTCCTTGACCTCCTTGGGCCAAGCCAGCACTTTCTTACGCGGCGGCACGGCTTAGCTCACCCAATACTTGGGCGGACGCGCAATGCCCGGGCCGCATTCGGACGCGTACTCGACGCAGTCCACGCCTTGGTGAGTCAGCGCGGCATGCCAGCGTCCGATCGGCTTGCGCTCGATCTCAACCAACCCGCGATCTTCCAGGTAGTCCAGTTCGCGCCGGACTTCCATCTGGCTCGTATCCGAGTACATGTCGCGGGCGATATCGAAAATCATTTCCTCCGGCGCGCCCACCGGTCGCCCTCGGTCCAACACCGAGAGAATCAGCCAGCGCAAACCCTCGCGCCGAACCTTCGCGTGATCAATTGCCATTCCTTGCCCCCTGTATCTGTAGCTGTTCCACCCGCTGCATCACTGCATCGAGCTTGTGTTCGATCACGACTTGTCCGCGTATGAAGTCCTCGCGCTGCGTGTAGCGCATCGGCAAATCCGCTTTGAACTCCAGGAAGGTGCGTTCGATCTGGCGCCATTCCTCGCGGTCGCGGTTGGTTTGCTGCTCGAATCCATCCATGCGGTCGGACAGCGTGTCGAAGCGGTCGCCCATCTTTTCGTCGATGGCGCCCAGGCGCGTGGCCAACCATCGCTCGGCCTGCTTGAGCGCGATCATGGCGATCGCGCCGAAGGAGCCGATGATGAAAACCAGCAGGCTGATCAAATGCCCGATGTCGAATTCGACCTTCACGATTCGCACCCCGAATAGGTCGGCGAATCGGCAGTGGAACACTCGTTGTACGAAGGGCAACACGGCGCGGGTGTGCTGTTGTCGGGCACGCTCACGCCCGGCAGCTGCATCGATGGGGGCCAGACATCTACCGGGAAGTTCGAGCGGCCGTCCGATGGAACAGCGGCATGCCGATCAAACCCGGCGAGCGATCCAGGTTCCCAGCGATAACCACCTTCTTGGTGGGTCGAATCGGCTGGGGCACGACGGCGGATGGGGCGCGGCAGCGGGCGGGACGCGGTGATCGCCCAGGCGGCCAACACGGCGGCAATCAACAGACCCGAGACAAGAACAATGAGAACGTCGGCCACGGTCACGGCGAGGCCTCCGGGGTCTGAACGTCGATCAGTGCGGTGACCTGGGCTTCGAGGGCGCGGCATCGTTCGCCGTAGTCGGCGATGTGGGCGAGGATGTCGGCGGGTGCGAGACCCGTCGCCAATAGTTCGGCGTCAGCGCCGGCGGCGGTGATGGCCGCTGGGTCAAGGCCGGCGGCAGCGAAGGCCGGGGCGGCGGGAATGCCGAGGGCAAGGTTGTAGTCGCGCACGAAGCCAGCAGTGAACACAGCAACGGGAGCAGGCACAGGCGTGCCGCCCGGTATCGGGAGATAGTCACGGGTGACACGGTCGATCCTCTGGAGTAGTTGCGAGCGCTCGCGTGCAGCGAGGTCTTTCTGGTTCTGGAGTTGCGTGGTCAACGCGTGCCCGCGTTGCACCTGAGCGGCGTAGGCGCGCAGTGCGGCCGCCTGTGCCTCAACCAGCGCCCGCGCCTGGGCGGTGGCGCGGGTCGCTTGTTCGGTGCGAAGACCGTCGATTTCAGGCTGTCTCTCGCGACGACCGGCGGCTTGACCGTCGCGGAAGGCGATCAGATAGCCGGCGCCGAGCAGCAGAGCGGACAGCAACACGACGGCGAGAGCGACCAGGGCGCGGCGGATACGCATGCGCACGCTGGCCGGCAGCGCGCGATAAGCGGTGGAGGCGGCCCCGATCACGGTGCATCCTCCGATCGGCCGGACAGACGCGACACCCAGGCGTCGACCGTTTGCGGAAGGTGCAACCCTTGGGACGTCACGACCCGCAGCGCGGCGTTCACCAGCGGCAGCACCAGCGCAACGTAGAGATAGAAATCACCGGGCACGATCTGGCGCAGTACATCCAAACCGGATTCCAAAGCCACCAGCACTGCTGCCAACAGATTCACCCACAACGTCCAGCTGCGATGCCACGGCTTCTTGTTGGGCGCCGTGGCGGTTGTTCCGGCCGTCATCCTTCGCGGCCTCCGTTCAGGATGTTGAGCGCGTCCGGTGTCATGCCTTGAGACAGCCACCGCGACACATCGAAACCCGGGCACGTCTTCAGCCAGTCGATCGATGTGATGCGGCCGTCGCCGTTCTTGTCGGGCGACAGATCGCGGTGACCACAGACGCGAGCAGCCGGGTACTTGCGGCGTAGAGTCACGACCAGTTCGACCAGCGCCACCCATTGTTCCGGGCTGTACCGGTCCGTCCCGATCAGGCAAATGCCCACGGAATTCGCGTTGTGGCCGACAGCATGCGCGCCGACCTCATCGAGGTGGCGACCCGTGGCGACGGCGCCAGTCGTATAGACGAGATAGTGGTAGCCGATCGCACCGAGGCGCGAGTTCTGCCGGCGCCGCCAATCCAGGTTGCGCTTGAACGGCGGCTTTCGAGTTCGGTGCATCTCGTCGATGACATCGACGGCCGCCATGTATCCGGGTTGGCCGGGCAGTCCCCGGAACAGCGGATGTCCGTTCGGCGTGGCCGAACAGTGAATTACGATGTGATCGATCTTGCGCGGCATGACCGCCCCTGGTTTCAAGTTCCCTGCAACGATGCAGGGAACCGGGGGCGGTTTCCGCTAAAGCGCTTTAGAGACTACGACTCGGTGATCGCTCGTGCACAGAACGCAGCCGCTTCGGTGGCATTGTCGCCGTCTGCGCAGAACTCACGAACAATAGTTGTACCTGCTCGCTTTTCCGGATAGTCAATTGACGATGCCAAATTCATGAAGTCCCAGGCGGTGAATGCGCCACCATCGAAATTCATGCGTCGAATCTCTGCAGCGTCATACCTTAGGGCAACAGCGGGACCCTCAGAAGCGTTTCCGTATTGATCCGCCAGCGGAACGATCACGTTGAAGACAACCTGCTCTGACGCGATGAAGACCTTTCGTTTTTGCAGATCGCGCGCGGCCTTAAAGGCTGTATCCGCGCCATCGAACATGAGCGCCGAACCGCTGAAACTCACTGACGGCTTGATTCCTACCGCCCAGACCGCTTCCGGCCCATCAGCGTTGACCGTTACAGACACGATGTCATTACTTACGGCCCTGACCTCATCGTGGGGCGCGGGCGCTTCGACCGGCTGAGGGCTCTCTTCCATGCCTTTCACAGAACCATTCCCGGGTGAAGGGCTGCCGCAAGCGGTGACGCATGCCACTGCCACTCCGAAGAACGCCGACCTCATACGCCGTTCCTCCCACGCAAGCGTCCGATCTGCCGGCCGTGCAGTTCGTCAAATGAGCGGTAATAGACGTCGGCCTTGTCTATGTGGTGTCCCACGGCGTGGGCCGCAAGCGCATTGAAAATCTGCATCACTTTTTGCTTCCTCGTTCCTTGTTGGATAACTCTCTTCCGACCGCTTGGCCTACTTCCTGTTGAAAGACCTGCGGGACGGCGCTGCTCCCTTCCGAGCGTAGTCGCTGCAATTCGTCGCGAACCATGACTGCGTTCTTCGTGGCGATACCGAACAGGAGCAGTTGCAGCGCACGTTGGTCGTCTATTGGCAGATCAAGGCTGACGACGGTATCTGTCGCGAGCTTGACGAAGTCCAGCAGTCGCTCGGTGTTACCTGCCCGTTCAACCGCCGTCGTTCCATAGAGCACGTAGTCCACGTCTAACTGCGGTGCGCGCTGTTTCAGCGCCAGAAGCTCCTCCTTCGGGAAGGAGCCGCGCTCCTTCCGCCCGTGGAATGCCCGTGCGGAGAGACCGAGCGCCTCGGCGACCTCTTTATCGGATCGGACGGACAACTGCTGCTTTAACCGCAGCAGCTGGCTCAAAAAATCTTCCATAAGACCCCTTGACACTTCCCTTTATGGTAATTAAATTACCATATCGGGATTAATTGAACATATGAGGTAACGAAATGACCCCTTCGCAACTCAAGGCAAAGTTCCGCCGTGAGGGCCGGACCTTTACCGACTGGGCCCGCGAGAACGGCTTCAAGCCGGACCAAGTCAGCCGCGTCATCAACGGTCGGTCGCCAGCCAACTACGGCAAGGCGCACCAGATCGCTGTCGCCCTGGGCCTGAAACCCAAGTCCGAAGCCGCCATCTGACCACCCCTCATTAGGAGTTCGCAACCGTGCCGAAGACACAGAACAGCACTTCTGCAATTTCCAGCGCCGGCCAGCGTGTTCTACGCGTGTTCAAGGCGCTCAAAGGCTATTCCATCGAAGGCGTCAGTAACGGCGATCTTGCCCGGGGCCTGAGTGATAGCCCCGCCAACGTTACCCGCGCCCTGGCCACGCTGATCGAGGAAGGCCTCGCCATCAAGCTGGAAAACGGCCGCTTCGCGCATTCCGTTCAAACCCTCCAGATCGCATTCGCCCATGCCGCGGCGGTCGATCGCATCCAAGCCCGCGTCTCCGAACTCCAGCAGCGCCTCGCTGCCGGCGTTCATCGTTGAAGGAACCCCGTATGGCCCGCGCAAAAAACCAGCCAGCAAACGCTATCGAAACTCCCGTCGTCTCGGCGGACACCACGCAGCAACAGAATCAAATGGCCGTCATCACCGGGCAGATCGCCGAACAGTTCGGCGATGGCATGCCTTACGAGCGCGGTCGGATCGTCAACGAAACCCGGTTCTATATCGCGCAAAGCTGCGAGGCCATGCTGGAGGTCGGAAAGCGGCTAATCCAGATCAAGGAGAACGAACCGCACGGCGAATTCGTTGGCATCGTGGAAGGCAGTCTCGGAATCGAGGCGCGCGTCGCGCGCCGAATGATGCAGGCCGCCGTGAAGTACCTGGGCGCGGATGTCGCCGGAGCCGCAAAACGGTCAGCGCTGTCCGTTTTGGGGAAGACGAAGCTGTACGAACTGATGGTCCTCGATGACGAGGAGCTCGACGCCCTGGCAGACGGTGGCACGGTGGCGGGCCTGCGCCAGGACGAGATCGACCGCATGTCGTCGCGGGAACTGCGCGAAGCGCTTCGCAAGGCCAAGCAGGAACGGGCCGAGGACCGCGAGACGCACGGCCGCCTGCTCGCCAAGAAGGACGAGCGAATCAATCAGCTGGATCGCAAGCTCGCCGAGGCCGAGACTGCAAAGCAAGCCCCGAATCGCCGCGAAGCCGAGCGCCAGGACGCCGAAGCGGCCCTGCTCGCCAAACTCCAGAACAGCGCGATGAAGCTGTACGGCGAGATTGCGCCGTTTGCGCAGGACGTGGCCGATTGCTTGGAAGGCGCGCCCTCTGACTCGTCCAGCACCGCCGTGACCACGACCGTGCAGTGGCTGTTCCAGCGGATCAACGAAGTTGCTCTCGCGCATACGATTCCGGTCGATTTCGCCGAGATGGTGACCCCGTCGTGGATGCGGGACGCGGTGTCCGCGAACCGTGCGGACACGGGGGTCTAAAACCATGAGCGCGAACCTCGCCGAACTGGACTATCTGCGGGGACTGGCCGAGCGCTTGAGCGAGGCCCGTCATGGATCGAAGCGCACGGTGGTCGAGACCGCCGCCAACTTCTTGGGGTGCAGCGTGAACGACGTGTATCGAAAGCTGAAACGCGTTGGTTGTGCGTCCGAGCGCAAGCCGCGTTCGGATCGAGGCACCACCAGCGTGCCGGAGGATGTGGCGCGCAAGGCCGCCGGCATGGTGCGCATGGCGCAGCGCGCCAATGGAAAACAGACGCTGACCATCAAGGATTCGTTATCGATCCTGCAGGCCAATGGCTACGGCGCCGTCGATACGAGCACGGGTGAGGTTACGCCGGTCGACGTTTCGCCCACGACGTTGGCTCGCGCCATGCGCGTGTATGACTGCCATCCCAAACAACTCGCGGTGCCGAGCGCGCACACCGTTCAGCGCAGTCTCCACCCGAACCACGTTTGGCAGATCGACGCCTCGGTGTGCGTGATCTTCTATTTGCCGCGCGGCGGCATGCAGATCATGGAAGAAAAGGAGTTCTACAAGAACAAGCCGAAGAATCTTGCCCGTGTCGAACGCGACCGCGTCATCCGCTACGTCATCACGGACCACACCAGCGGCAACTTCTACTTGGAGTACGTCCTCGGCGCCGAGACCGCCGAGAACCTGATCCAGGTGTTTCTCAACGCGATTCAATATCGCGGCACTGACGATCCGTTCCACGGCGTCCCGCTGATTCTCATGATGGACATGGGCGCGGCCAATACCAGCGGCCTCTTTCGCAATCTGCTCAAGCGCTTGAAGGTGATGGATATCGCGCACTTGCCGGGCAATCCTCGCGCCAACGGGCAGGTCGAAAAGCACCAGGACATCATCGAGCGATCGTTCGAAGGTCGCTTAGCCTTCCAGCGCGTGGATTCGCTGGAGCAGTTGAACACGCAAGCCACCGGCTGGCGCAAATACTTCTGCGGCTCGGCGGTGCATTCCCGCCACGGGCGCACGCGCAATGCGGTGTGGATGACCATCCGCGAGGATCAGCTGCGTCTGGCGCCCGCACCGGAGCTGTGCCGCGATCTGGTTACGACCCATCCGGTGGAGGCGACCGTGCGCGGCGATCTGACGGTCGCCCAGTCCCTCAAACGGTTCGGCCGCAACCGCTACGACTTGCGCTTCATTCCGGGCGTCATGCCGAAACAGAAGGTGCAGGTGGTGGTGAACCCCTATCGGGCGCCGGCGATCGACGTCGTGGTCACCGACGGCAAGGGCCAGGAAAGCCTCTACACCGTCGAACCGATGGCCCAGGACGATCACCATTTCCCGCTGTCGGCGCCAGTGATCGGAGAACGATTCCGCGCCATGCCCGAATCGGATTCCGATCACAGCCGGACCCTCATCAACCGAGACGCCTACGGCGTCGATACCGAACGGGAGGTGGATGCGGCACGCAAGGCACGCACGCCCGCGTTCGAAGGCCAGTTCAACGTCATGGCCGACGTGGAACAGGCGCCGCTGCCGGACTACTTGCCCCGCCGTGGTCGCGATCTCGGGCTCGACAGTCGGCACCGCGAACTGGTGCCGCTCAATCACGTCGACGCTGCTAAACAGCTTAAAGCCGCGCTGGGCGACGCCTGGACGCGAGAGCACTTCGGCTGGCTGCAACAGCGCTATCCCGATGGTGTACCCGTGGATGCAATCGCACAGATCGCGTCCGAACTTTCCAAACCGACCCGGATCGTTGCGCCGTTGCGCGTGGTCAAAGCAGGGGGTGAGTCGTGCTGAACGTCAAAGCGCTTGTTGAACGCCTGGGTCTGTCCCAGCAGAAGCTGGCCGACGCAATGAAGCTATCCGGCGGCACCCTCGCTCAGATCGTCAATCACGAAATCTGGCCCAAGCGCACCGAGCGCGAGGTGCTAGTGGATCGCGCCAACCATTTCCTGCGGAGCAACGGCGCGACGGATGCCGACCTGCGTACCGCCTTCAAGACCGCCGTCGTAACGCAACCCAGCGTAGCCACGGACGCCCCCACCGAGGAGGAACCCCCGATGTTGATTCGTCACCAATCGCTCAACCCTGCCGCCAAGCGGTATTTCGGTCTCTTTCGCGACCCATTCAATGGCGACATCAACTCGCACGACGACGTGTTCGCGAGCCCGGACATCCGCTACGTTCGCGAGGCGATGTTCCAGACGGCAAAGCACGGCGGCTTCGTCGCGATCTACGGCGAAAGCGGCGCCGGTAAAAGCACGCTGCGCCGCGACTTGCTCGATCGAATCGCCCGCGAGCAGTTGGATATCGTCGCCATCGAGCCGTATGTGCTGGGCATGGAAGACAACGACATCAAGGGAAAAACCTTGAAGTCCACGCATATCGCCGAAGCCGTGCTGCGGGCGGCCGCGCCGTTGGAAGGACCGAAGTCCAGTCCCGAGGCGCGCTTCGACCAGATTCATCGCGTGCTGCGTGATTCCGGTCGCGCAGGCAAGTCGCATGTGCTGATCATCGAAGAAGCGCACAGCCTGCCGATCTTGACCATCAAGCACTTGAAGCGGTTCTTCGAACTGGAGGACGGATTCAAGCGACTGCTCGGCGTCATCCTGATCGGCCAGAACGAACTGCGGCTGAAGCTGGACGAACGCAACCCGCAGGTGCGCGAGGTCGTGCAGCGCTGCGAATTGATCGAACTCGCGCCGCTAGGCGCGCGCATGGAGGACTACCTCAAGTTCAAGTTCGACCGCCTCGGTAAGCCGCTCGCGGATGTCGTTGACGAGTCTGGCCTGGGCGCGCTGCGCGATCGGCTGACTGTTTCGAACGGGCGCCGCAGTGGTCACGGGCAAGACAGCACCTCGCTGCTGTACCCACTCGCCATCAACAACCTGTTGGCCGCCAGCATGAACCTCGCCGCCGAGTTGGGCGCACCGCGTGTCACCGCCGACGTGGTCCGCGAAGTATGAGCCCGTATCCCAATCGCCGCGCCTTCGGCGCCCCCATCACCGGGCGGCCCGCCGCTCACTACCCGGAAGACCGCATGAATCCCAACACCCACCGGGTCTACGAGAAGACCCGCGACGTCATCGGCGCATTGTTCGCGCTCAACGACGCGAACGCCGATGTGTCGCGCATCGAAATCACCGCCGAGCGACCGCTGATCATTTTGCACGCGCGCCCGCAGCGCACGCCGTCCGCTGCGTTCGGCTTCACCTATCGCCGCTACCGGATTTTCGGTGTGAAACGCGGCTTCGAACTGGCCGGTTGCCGGGTCCAGTGGGTCGAACCGCGTTTCGGCCGAAAAGGAGGGCTGTATGTCTAAGCCTGATTTCGTGGTTGTGCGCGCCGAACTGCTCAACGACGCCGAAGTGTTTGTCGCCGAGCTCGGGGCAATGCAGTACGCCGAAGCGCGGGCGACTGCCGAGCGCAAAACCTATTTGGTCCTGGAAGTGTCGAGCGAACGACGCGTTGTTCAACTGCCGCAAGCGGCAACCTGCCTGGAGGTGCCGGCTCATGACTAAGTCTGCGCTGTCCGACGCGGTCCTCCACGCGCTGGCCGGATTTGGCACTTCGTCGGCCACCTTGGCCGAGATCATGGATGTACTGGACTATCCCGGCGCGGCCCGCGCCGAGGTCTCCAGTTGCCTGACCAAGTTGTGGGACAGCGGCGCCGTCGTGTCTCGGCTGGATAGTGGCAAGGTGAACTATTGCGTCGCGGCGCCGGATGCCGCTGGTTCGGCCTCTTGCGAACCGATCACCGCACCGCCAATCGAGGTTGTGCGCGCCCCGGCACTCAAGGCGGCAACGCTGGCGGGAGAAGTCCGTCGCGTTCTCGCCTCGGGCGAGCGCCTGACGGCCGCCAGGGTGCGTGAACGGGTCCAGGTGAAGGCGTCGGCGACACGGGTCAGTGCCGCGCTGCTGCAGTTGTTCGGCAGCGGCGAGGCCGAGCGCGAAGCGGACGCCACCGGCCGGTGGGCGTATTGGCGCACGGCGCCGGCGGCGCCAATTGAGGTCGTCCGCGCGATGCCCGCCGCTGAATCCAGACCCGAGCAGACAGCCGCTGTCGATCGCCTTCTGCCCCCGCCGCCGCCCGTACCGCTGGCGGCAGCCACGGCGGTTATCGCCGACCCGCTCGGTTTGGCTGCGCGTTTCGACGCCGTCATCGATGACGTCGAGGCGCTGGTCACCGACGCGTTCGATGCCGGTTTCCCGGCCACCGTGTTGAAGCACCTCACCGCCGCCGCCTTTGACTTGGCGCGTGCACACCGTCGTCTCCCTTCGGAAGGAACCCGCCCCGCATGACCAACATGACGCAAATCGAGGAAACCGCACGCCGCTACGCGGCAATGCGCGATGACCTCGGCGCCGCCATCAACACCATGAACATCGCGTTCGAAGCGATCAAGACCGAGCACCTGGACCGTGTGCGCGCCGCGCTGCGCGATTTCAACACCGCCGAGGACGAGCTGCATGCGTTGCTTCTGCGCGCGTCGGAGTTGTTCGCGAAGCCGAGAACGCGCGTGTTCCACGGCGTCAAGGTCGGATTTCAGAAGGGCAAAGGCGGCCTCGCGATCAAGGACGAAACCCGCACGGTAGCGCTGATCCGTAAACACCTGCACGACCAAGCGGATGCCCTGATCCGAGTGACGGAGAAACCGGTCAAGGACGCCCTGCAGCAGTTGGAGGCGGTGACGCTCAAGAAGATCGGCGTCGAGATCGTCAGCGCCACCGACGACGTCGTCATCCGCGCGACCGACACCGACCTGGACAAATACATCAAAGCGCTGCGCGGCGACGCCGGCCTGACCGAGGAGAGTTCCGAATGCTAGTTCTGACGCGACGTGTTGGCGAAACCCTGATCATCGGCGATGACATCACCCTGACGGTGCTGTCCGTGTGCGGGAATCAAGTCCGGATCGGCACCACTGCGCCGAAGAATGTGTCTGTTCACCGCGAGGAAGTGTATCGGCGCACTCAACCCCAAGGAAACGCGAAGGAGGGCGGCCAGCATGGCGGTCAGTAATGAGGTAAGCCCGCCGGCGGCATCGGTTCCCCGGGCTGATCGTCATCGCGCGGGTCGTAACGCCCAGGCCGATGCCCGCCGCTCTTTCGTGAAGTTGCTTGGCGTCTACGCGACCAAGGTCACGCTGCAAGCCAACGCACTCGCGGCGCGAGCAAAGCGGATCGGACCGGCGCGCATGGCCGCCGGCCGGATGGCCCGGGAGGCATCTAACCTGGACACGGCCGCCCGGCTCCTGCGCGAGGCGGCGGATCGTTTGGCGCCCCCGATCAGCGATGCGCAGCGCAGCGCCATCCGCGCGGCGTTGGCGGAACGTTGGCCCGAGGAGTCGCCCGTGGAGATTGACAGGGACGTGACCGCCGTTTGCGATGCGCTCCAGGTGCTGAGGGGCGCGCGTTGAAATTGCGCCACGCCATTACCCCTACGGATAACCGGCCGGCATCGCCCGGCCCTTCGACCCACGCGGCTGTCGAGACGCAGAACGGGGCTCGTGCGGTAGCAGCCCCCGATGCCGCCATATTGGCTGAACTCAATCGCTTGGCGGTTGCCATCGCGGATGCTGCCGCGCGAAGCGATATCGAGCTGAACTGTAGCTACTCCGTCGATTCGGCTGGGGTGGTCTGGTACGACACCGAGTATCTGGCGCCGGGTTGTGACCCCGAGATGATCCACACGGCGCGGCGCTATTTGCAGCTCCGATGCGCGGTACGTGTCCATTCCATCCACAGCGGGACCGTGGCCTTCCCGGGGGTGCCGGAATGACGGTGGACACCGCGCACTACCTGTTGCGTGTAGCCGACCGGACGTTCCGCATCGGCTATTCGACCCGGGGCCACCGACAGGCGTTTCGCAGCGGTGCCGTTGCCCGCTGCGAGGGACGGCCCGAACGCGCCCCGTTCGGTGCCGGCAATCGCTTGCACCGCAGTCTGCGCGGTGCGTGGCTCGATGGTTACCGCCAGATGCAGGCGAGCGAAACGGGACCGCGCTGATGGTGCAGATGACGTGCCCCTGCTGCTTCACGGAATTTCCGGTGGAAGCGGGTCTTGCGGAGGCGGACGGTAAGCGATTGGCGGCCGCACTCGGCGTCCTCAATCCGGACTTGGTGCGCGCTTTGTTTTCCTACCTGCGGTTGCACAAGCCCGCGCAGCGTGCGCTGTCGCAGCACAAAGCGCTGAATCTCGCGAACGAGTTCACCGAGTGGGTGACCAGCGGTGAAGTACGTCGAAACGGCGTATCGCGGCCGGCGCCACTGGCGATCTGGTCGCAGGCGATCGAGCAGATGAGCGAGGGGCGCGCCAATCTCCGGCTGCCGCTGAAGGGTCATGGCTATCTGCTGGAGGTGGTATTCGCGCTGGCCGATCGGGCCGATGCGGAGCAAGAGCGCACACGCGAACAACGCACACGCGAAGGCCGGCATTTGGAATCAAGCACGCCGCGCAATCACGACGGCTCGGATGACACCGAGCGCAGGGAAGCGTTTCAGAACGTTATTTACGACATCACCCACCGGCTCCGTTTCGAGCAGATCACCGAAGACGAGGCCAAGCGGCTTCGCGATGAGGCCCGAAAGAAATACGGCTTTTGAACCCAACCGGCAGCGGGGTGCTGCGCCGTCGGCCATACGAATCCCAGCACCATCTTCCTAGGAACCCATGATGACCAAGCAAGACCTGATCAACGCTCTGTCCGACCAGACCGACCTCACCAAGACCGATTGCGGCCGCCTGCTCGACGGATTGGTGGTCGTGCTCCACGACACCCTCAACCGCGGCGGCGAGGTGTCGCTGCCGGGCGTCGGTAAGTTCGCCGTCAAGCAGCGGGGCGCCCGCCAGGGCCGCAACCCGCAGACCGGCGAAAGCGTGGCGATCGCCGCGAAGACGGTGCCGGTGTTCTCGGCCGCCAAGGGCTTGAAGGACGCTGTCGCCTGATTGCGAAACGCTGGGGGCTTCGGCCCCTGGTGTCTGCCGGGCGTGGTGGTCCGGTACTGATGAGCAGCCCATGACCCGAAAAGCCCCGCCCAACCGCGCCCACCTGATCAAGCTGATCCATGTGGCCAAGCGCGCGCTGGACATGGATGACGACACCTATCGCATGGCGCTGGTCGCCGGCGGGGGCGCCGCGTCCTGCGCGGCCATGAGCGATGCGGCCCTCCAGCGCACCCTGAAACACTTTCGGACGATCGGATTCGTCAGCACTGGCGGGCGGTCTCAAGCCACCCGTCGCCCTGCCGATGATCCACAATCGCGCAAAATCCGGTCCCTGTGGTTGCAGCTCAATGCGGTCAGCGCTGTCCGGAATGCCTCCGAGGCCGCCCTAGCTGCGTTCGTTAAGCGGATGACCGGGGTGGATGCCCTGGACTGGCTGAGCACCCAACAGGCCAGCCGGGTGATCGAGGAACTGAAGGCGTGGTTGCGCCGAACCGGCGGAGACCCCAATGGCCAAGGGTGAGCGCGGCCCCAATTCACTGGACTTCTTTTCCGAAGTGGCCGGGCAGGCACAAGGCTTGCTGCTGGAGCACGATGTCTGCACGCCTGAGGCGGCGCGACTGATCGGCCATGAGCTGGGCCAGCGGCTGGCCGATCTATGGGGCGGCCAGAGCCTATACATTCCCCAGGGCGTTTCCCTGCGCGTGTTGCCGATCCATGCGGAAATCTACCAGCGGTTCAACGGGCGCAACGCCCCGGAACTAGCCCGCGAATACGGGCTGTCGATTCAATGGGTGTACGTCGTCATCAAGCGCATGCGCCGACGGGATCGGACGCAGCCGGACCTGTTCGACGGGACCGATGCCGGCCTTCTCTGACCGCCTAGTGGTGTACCGAAGGCGCTCCGCTTGATGCGCCTGAGCCCATGTTATTTTGGTCGGGAAAGCCCGATCACATGGAGGTCAGAAGGTGCTCACCGCGATTTGTCAGCCCGGCCAAACGAAGGTCGAAGCTCGGAACGTATCGAAAGCCGACGGCCCGTTTATCTGCCCCACGTGCCGCAAGGACGTGATCGTCAGTAAGGGGCTCATTCGCATCCATCACTTTAGACACAAACCTCCGGTCACTTGCTACCGGGGCCGGGGTGAGTCACAGCAGCATCTTGCCGCGAAGCAAGCTATTTACGATGCCCTGCTGGTGCAAGCCGGCGTCGCGGATTTGGAGCTCGAAAAGGACTTCGGTGTTTCGGTGGCGGATGTCTATGCGCGCATCTCGGGCGTCCCGGTCGCGATCGAAATTCAGAAGAGCAATCTCAGCGTCGCCGATATCACCGCGCGAACTCTGAACTACCATCGGCTCGGCATCGCGGTACTTTGGCTGGGACTTTGGAACCCTGAACTTGGAAGCTTGAAGTACCGGCCCAAGGCCTGGGAGCGCTGGTGCCACGCCGCATACTTCGGCCGTGTCTTCTACTGGGCCGGGGGGGAAACCATTCGCCCAGTTCAATTCGCTCCATTCTCAACTTATGTCGAGGAGCGAACTTGGTACGAGTCCGGTGGTTACGAACAGAGCGCGGGCGGGTATTCAAAGCGGTCAAAGGCGTTTCGCACCCCTAGACGGGGAACGGATCACCGTATCTCCGGTGACTTCGTTCGTCGGCTAAATGATGGATTCCGGGGCGGATCGGTGTCCGTCCCCCGATGCACGCTTTACGCCAGCAATAAGAAGAACTAACCACGGCCCCTATCGGCGGGGTGAGGGAATGGACAATGCGGTATTGGTTGAAGTTGTTGGGGCAACTTGCGGCGCTCGCGGTGGCCTGTAGCTTCATCGTCGTGCCCTTGTCTCGACGGGCGGATGATGCCCTTCGCGCAGACGCCCTAGGCGCTTTGGCCATCTTCGGGCTCGGGTTTGCTATCGGGTACTGGTGGGCGAAGCGAGGCGGGCAGCGGGTGCCCCCGAAGGGTTCGGAAGGCGGCGAGTAGCCCCGGGGCGCCTTATCACATCCTGTAAAGCCGTTGCAATTTGCCCTCCGTTCTCTTCCAGTTTCATCCGGCTTAGTCCGATTTATCTCTTACTTTCCCTTCCATTTATCCCGAAGGGGATCAGTTGCCGAACCCCGAGTCCCGAGTCCCGAACCCCGAACCCCGAACCCCGAACCCCGACTCCCGACTCCCGAGTCCCGAGTCCCGAGTCCCGAGTCCCGAGTCCCGAGTCCCGAACTACATCACCCGCTATACTGCGCGCCTTGTTTTGCCCTGGACCCGCCGTGCCCGCTTCCGCCTCCTTCGAACAGCTGACCCTCGTCGACCTGATCCGCTACGGCGCCAGCCGCTTCGGCGCGGCCGGGCTGACCTTCGGCCACAGCTACGACAACGCGCTGGACGAGGCCACCCAGTTGGTCCTGCACACGCTGCACCTGCCGCACGACCTGAGCCCGGTGTACGGCGCCGGCCGTGTGACCAGCGAAGAAAAGGCCAAGGTGCTGGAACTGTTCGAGCGCCGCGTCAATGAGCGCATCCCGGCCGCCTACCTGACCGGCGAGGCCTGGTTCGCCGGGTTGAGCTTCAAGAGCGACCGTCGCGCCCTGGTGCCGCGTTCGCCGATCGCCGAACTGATCGAGTCGGGCTTCGAGCCCTGGCTCGGCGGCCGCGAGGTCGAGCGCGCCCTGGACCTGTGCACCGGTTCGGGCTGCATCGCCATCGCTACCGGGCATTACCACCCCGATTGGCAGGTGGTCGGCGCCGACATCAACGACGACGCGCTGTCGCTGGCCAGCGAGAACAAGGCGCGCCTGCACGCCGACAACGTCGAGTTGCGCAAGTCGGACCTGTTCAAGGGACTGCAGGGCGAGGTCTTCGATCTGATCGTGACCAATCCGCCCTACGTCACCAACGACGAGACCGACGCGCTGCCGAAGGAATATTCCTACGAGCCCGAGCTCGGCCTGCGCGCCGGCGACGACGGCCTGGACCTGGCGTTGAAGATCCTGCGCGATGCGCCCGATCACCTCAGCGAGCACGGTCTGCTGATCTGCGAAGTCGGCGAAGCCGAACGCGCCCTGGTCGAGCTGCTGCCGCAACTGCCGCTGGCCTGGGTCGAGTTCAAGGTCGGCCAGATGGGCATTTTCGTGGCCGAGCGCCACGACCTCGTCGAACACCACGACGAAATCAAACGACTCGCCGACGCGCGCGGTTGAGCGTGCGTCGGCGGCCGGTGGCGGGCGACGCGTCGCGTCCCCGCAGCGCCTGAACGCTGATCCAGCACGCGCCAGGCGCCAGACCGACCGGAATCCGCAAGCGCCCCGCGGCGTCTGCATCGGTTCGCAGACTCGCGGATACCCCGGCGTAGGGTCGCCGTCCACGCCGCCGGACACCTCGTCGATCACCTCGTCGCATCGCGGCATCGCTCATCGTTGCAGCGGAAACCTGCGCCGTCGGCTATGGTGGACGACGTAGGTCGCGTCGGCAGTTCGCGCGAGATCGGTGTCTGCGGCACATTAGCCTCTCGATCGGTTTTTCCTCACATTCGGGGAAATTCGAGATGAGGCAGATGTCGGATGAGACTGATGTCGCAGACGATGCGTGTCGCCGTCGCATGCCCGCGCGGTCGGCCGGCATAGAATCCGCTGTCCTCGATCGCCGCCGCCCGCGATGCGCGAAGCCGCGTCACCGCTGCGTCATACCATCGGCGTAGGCAGGTGGCTGCGTTCGGTGCGCGTCGCGATGGCGTCGGCGCATGACGCACCATGCCGCCGCGCATCGGCACGGGCATCGCATCGGCGAGGCCCGCACCGGGCTCGCGCAACCCCCACGCCGGACGTGACCGGCACGCATCAGGACTTCGATCAGTGGCCAGCAACAGCTTTGGAAAGCTTTTCACGGTGACGACCTTCGGCGAGAGCCACGGTCCGGCGATCGGCTGCGTGATCGACGGTTGCCCTCCGGGCCTGGAGATCGCGCCGGAGGAATTCCGCCGCGACCTCGACCGTCGCGCCACCGGGCGCACCCGCCACACCTCGCAGCGTCAGGAAAGCGACGACATCGAAATCCTCAGCGGCGTCTACCAGGGCCGCACCACCGGCACCCCTATCGCACTGTTGATCCGCAACACCGACGCGCGCAGCAAGGACTACGGTTCGATCGCCGAGCAGTTCCGACCCGGCCACGCCGACTACAGCTATTGGCAGAAGTACGGCCTGCGCGATCCGCGCGGCGGTGGGCGTTCGTCGGCGCGCGAAACCACCATGCGCGTGGCCGCCGGGGTGATCGCCAAGAAGTGGTTGGCCGAACGCTACGGCGTGACCGTGCAGGGTTTCATGTCGCAGATCGGCGAAATCGTGCCGACCGCTTACGATCTGTCCGCTGTCGAAGAGAACCCGTTCTTCTGGCCCGCCGCGACTCAGGTCGGGGAGCTCGAGACCTACATGGACGCGCTGCGCAAGTCCGGCGACTCGGTCGGCGCGCGCGTCGACGTGATCGCCGACGGTCTGCCGCCGGGTTGGGGCGAGCCGATCTACGGCAAGCTCGACGGCGACCTCGCCGCGGCCCTGATGAGCATCAACGCAGTCAAGGGCGTGGAGATCGGCGACGGCTTCGCGGTCGTCGCTTCCAAGGGCAGCGAGCATCGCGACGAGCTGTCGCGCTCCGGCTTCGCCAGCAACCACGCCGGCGGCATCCTCGGCGGCATCAGCACCGGCCAGCAGTTGCGTTGCTCGACCGCGTTCAAGCCGACCTCGAGCCTGCGCCTGCCGGTTCGCAGCGTCGACATCCACGGCAACGAAGTCGAAGTGATCACCACCGGCCGCCACGACCCCTGCGTCGGCATCCGCGCCACCCCGATCTGCGAGGCCATGGTCGCGCTGGTGCTGATCGACCAGGCCCTGCGTCACCGCGCCCAGTGCGGCGACGTCGGCGTGGTCAGCCCGCGCATCCCGCTGGAACTGGAGAGCGATGCCGATGCCTGAGCGGCCGCGGGTCTGGGTTTCGCAACCCTTGTTCGACGACGTCGTGGCGCGCTTGCGCGAGCATTTCGACGTCGTCGCGACCGCGCGCGTGACCCAGCACGGCCCCGAAGCGATCGCCGCCGCGCTGCGCGAAGCCGACGGCGCCTTGGTCACGCTCAACGACCCGATCGGTGCGGCCCAGGTCGCCGGCGCCACCCGCCTGCGTGCGATCGCCAACGTCGGGGTGGGCTACAACAACCTCGACCTGCCGGAGCTGACCGCGGCCGGCGTATTGGTCACCAACACGCCGGACGTGCTGACCGAAACCACGGCCGACTTCGGTTGGGCCTTGATGATGGCCGCGGCTCGGCGGATCAGCGAAGCCGAGCATTGGTTGCGCGACGGCCAGTGGCGGCAGTGGAGTTTCGATTCGCTGCTCGGCGGCGACGTGCACGGCACCACCCTGGGCATCCTCGGCATGGGCCGGATCGGCCAGGCCATCGCGCGCCGCGCCGCCGGTTTCCGCATGCGCGTGCTGTACCACAACCGCAGCCGCCTGCCCGAAGCGGTCGAACGCGAGTCGGCCGCGAGCTACGTCGGCTTCGAGGAACTGCTGACACGCGCCGATCACCTGGTCCTGGTGCTGCCGTACTCGCCCCAGTCGCATCATCTGATCGACGCCGCCGCGCTGGCGCGGATGCAGCCGCACGCGACCCTGACCAACATCGCCCGCGGCGGCATCGTCGACGAGGACGCGCTGGCCGATGCGCTCGAACACGGGCGCCTGGCCGCGGCCGGTCTGGACGTGTTCGAGGGCGAGCCGGCGCTCAACCCGCGCCTGCTCGCGCTGCGCAACGTCGTGTTGACCCCGCATATCGCCAGCGGCAGCCTGGCCACCCGCCGCGCCATGGTCGCGCTGGCGGTGGACAATCTGATCGCGGCGTTGGGCTACGGCGCCGATGCCGGCCGCCCGCCGTCGCCGCTGAACGCCGCGCAGCTCGCCGAGCGCGCCGGCGGCCGCACAATAGGCATGCAGGGCGCGCGATGAAGGCGCCGCCCGCGACCAGGCTTTTCCGGCGCCCCGCGCGCCGACCCGAGCAACATCCGCCGGAAATGGGTCCGGCGGCCCCCACAAGTCAGGTAAATAGGAACAGATGAACGCCAAGACGTCCTGCAATGTCGCTGTCGTCGGTGCCACCGGCGCAGTCGGTGAAACCATGCTGAAGGTGCTGGCCGAGCGCAAATTCCCGATCGGTCAGCTGCATGTGTTGGCGAGCGAACGCTCGGCGGGCGAGAAAATCCAGTTCGACGGCAAAACCATCGTGGTCCAGGACCTGGCGAAATTCGACCCGAGCGGCGTCGACATCGCGCTGTTCTCGGCCGGCGGTTCGGTGTCCAAGGAGTACGCGCCGAAGTTCGCCGCGGCCGGTGCGGTGGTGATCGACAACTCGTCCGCGTTCCGCTACCAGGACGACGTGCCGCTGGTGGTCAGCGAGGTCAATCCGGAAGCGGCCAAGCATCGTCCGCTCGGCATCATCGCCAATCCGAACTGCTCGACCATGCAGTTGATGGTCGCGTTGGCGCCGATCCATCGCAAGGCGAAGCTCGAACGCATCAACATCGCCACCTACCAGTCGGTCTCGGGCACCGGCAAGCGCGCGATGGAAGAGCTTGGCAAGCAGACTGCGGCGCTGCTGAACTTCCAGGAAGCCAAGGCCGAGGTCTATCCGGTGCAGATCGCCTTCAACGTGATCCCGCACGGCGGCGACTTCACCGACAACGGCTACACCACCGAAGAGATGAAGCTGGTCTGGGAGACCCGCAAGATTCTCGGCGACGACAGCATCGGCGTGAACGCGACGGTGGTGCGGGTGCCGGTGTTCTACGGCCACTCCGAGGCGGTGCACATCGAGACCCGCGACAAGCTCAGCGCCGCCGATGCGCGCGCGCTGCTCGAACAGGCCCCGGGCCTGGTCGTGGTCGACGACCCGGTCGGCGGCGGATATCCGACGCCGGTCACGCACGCTTCGGGACAGGATCCGGTTTTCGTCGGCCGTATCCGCGACGACATTTCGCATCCGCGCGGTTTGTCGCTGTGGGTGGTATCCGACAACATCCGCAAGGGCGCGGCGACCAACGCCGTGCAACTGGCGGAGCTGGTCTGGAACGAAGGTTGAGCCCCGCGGCGCAATGATTGAAGTACGGATCGGGCCCTGCGGGGCCCGATTTTTTTGCGCAATGCGCACGGTTGGGGCCGTGCCGTGGGCCGGTATCGCCGGATATGAGCCGGGCTGCTGGCGTCGACCGGCCGATGTGGTGCACTCTGCGCAGACACGGGTCGACGGCGATGCGCCAGGCATCGGGTCGAGTCGGTTCAGGCGATCGGATGCCGATCGAACGCCGAATCGAAGGCCGACCTTCATCGCCGCGTTGCGCATTCCGCCCGCCGACCGCTAGAGTCGCCGCCTGACAAGGGTAATGGGATCGTCTGTGAGATCAGGTTTCGCACGCACAGCATTGGCTCTCGCGTTGGCCCTGGCCAGTGGGGCGGCCGGTGCGCTCGGTCTGGGACAGATCGAGGTCAAATCGCGCGCGGGCCAGCCGTTGCTGGCCGAGATCCCGGTCATTTCCAGCGACAGCAACGAGTTGGCGCAGTTGCGCGCCGGGCTGGCCTCGCCGGAGACCTTCCAGCGCATCGGCCTGCAGCCGCCGCAAGGCATCGTCACCGACCTGCGTTTCGTGCTCGCCCTGGACAACGCCGGCAAGCCGGTGATCCGGGTCACCAGCACCCAGCCGGTCAATCAGCCGCTGCTGACCTTCCTGATCGAAGTCGATTGGGGGCAGGGCCGCCTGACCCGCGAATACTCGGCCTTGCTCGACGCGCCGCGCACGGTGTCCGCACCGATGCAGCCGCCGATCCAGGCCCCGACCGGCGCCGCCGCCAACACCATCGAGCGTCCGCTGGATGCGCCGCTGCCGTTCGGTGCGCAGCCGCAGGCGAGCGACCCGCTGGCGGTGGAGAACCAGCTCGACCGTTACGACCCGGGTAGCGCGATCACCGCGGCACCGCCGCAAGCCGCGCCCGAGCCCATTCCGGTTCAGCCCATCCCGGTCCAGCCCGACCCGGTGCCGCAGGCCGAGCCTGCGAACACCGGCCGCATCCCGCAGGCGCCGCGCGAGCCGCGCCCGGTCGCGGCCGTGCCGAGCGTCGGTGCCGATGGCGACATCACCGTCGAGCGCGGCCAGACCCTGTCGGCGATCGCCGCCGGCGTGGCCGGCGACAACACCCTCAACCAGACCATGATCGCGCTGTTGCGGGCCAATCCCGAGGCCTTCATCGGCGGCAACATCAACCGCCTCAAGCAGGGCGCGGTATTGCGCCTGCCGCCGGGCAACCAACTCGACGCGATCGATCCGCGCGAAGCCAGCGAACTGGTGCGGGTGCAGGTCCAGCAGTGGCGCCAGGCGCGCCAGCCGGTGCCGCAACCGATCAGCCTGGAGTCCGACGCCGTCGCGAAAACGCCGGTGGCGCCGGCCGCGCAGAGCGGTGCAGCCTCGCGCGGCAACGACGCGCGTCTTGAAATCGTCCCGCCGGGGGCCAGCCAAGCCACCCGGGCGGGCGCACAGTCCGGCATCAGCGCCGGAGGCGAGGGCAGCATGGTTCGACAGGAGATTCAGCAGGCCAACGAGGTCATCGCCGCGCGCGATGCCGAACTGGCCGACCTCAAGAGCCGGGTCGCCGAGCTGGAGCAGTTGCAGACGCAGCAGCAGAAGCTCATTGCGATGAAGGACAGCGAGCTGGCCACGAGCCAGCAGCGTCTGGCCGAGAACCAGGCCCGCAGCGAGGGCGGCTCGCCGCTGCCGTGGGTGTTCGGCAGCCTCGGCGTGCTGGCCTTGTTGATCGGCGGCTGGGTGCTGAGCCGTCGCGAACCCAGGAAACCGAGTTTCCGCGCGCCGGCTTCGGCGACGGACGCTCCGCTCCGCGGCGGCAGCCGGGACCGCACCGCGGCCGATGCCGGTTCCGGCGATTCGGCCAGTTCGGCCAATTCCGCTGATTCGGCCGATTCGGCCGGTTTGGCCGATTCGCTGCGCCGCCGCCCGGACGCCCCTGCGGCCCTGGTCGACCCGGTCGCGCAATTGATCGGCGAACCCGAGCCCGCCGAGAGCGCCGAACCGATCGCTGCGCCGTTCTGGACCGCGCCCAAGACCGAGGCGCGTTCGCGCGCCAAGGTGCCGACCTGGCACGCCGCCGAGGTCAGCACCGCGCCTGCCCCGGTCGCTGGCGCGAGCACGCCGCAGGCCGGGCCGGCACCGGCAACCGAATTCGCCCGGCCGGGCCTGCAAGAACCGGCCCAGGCCGGGGTCAACGCCCAGGCCGTGACCGCGCCCGGGCAGGAACGCATCGAGTTGGCCCGCGCCTACCTCGACCTCGGCGACGAGAGCAGTGCCCGTCAATTGCTCGGCGAGGTGCTGATCAACGGCGATCACGCCGCACGCCAGCAGGCCGCGCGCCTGCTGCGCGAACTGGAATCCTGAGCGTTGAGTTGAGCCGCGCCAGCACGCGACCGAACCAGGTATGACCGAAGTTTTCGAGATGGACGCCCTTGCCTCCACAGTGGCGGCTCCTTCCATGCTGGAGGCCCCCTCCGCAGTGACGGCGCCGCTGCGCCGCTACGCCCTGGGCGTGGAGTACGACGGCGGCGAATTTTCCGGTTGGCAACGCCTGGTGCGCCCGGGCGAGCCGGACCTGCGCGGCGAAGCCACCGTCCAGAGCACATTGGAGGAAGCTCTGTCGTTCGTGGCCGGCGGCCGCGTCGACGTGACCTGCGCCGGGCGCACCGACGCCGGCGTGCATGCCTCCTGCCAGGTCGTGCACTTCGACAGCAGCGCCCAGCGCGACCTGCGCGGCTGGGTGCTCGGCACCACCTCGCGCCTGCCGGCGTCGGTGTGCGTGCGCTGGTGCGTGCCGGTCGCGGCGGATTTCCACGCCCGCTTCTCGGCCCGGGCGCGCCGCTACCGCTACCGCATCCTCAACCGCTCGGTGCGGCCGGCCCTGCAACGCCAGTACCTGACCTGGGAGCGCCGCCCGCTCGATGCCGACGCCATGCATCGCGCCGCCCAGGCCCTGCTGGGCGAAAACGACTTCTCGGCGTTCCGCACCGTGCACTGCCAGGCCCCGCACGCGCGGCGCGACCTGCAGTACATCGGCGTGCGCCGCGACGGCGACGTGGTCGAGATGGAAGTCCAGGCCAACGCCTTTCTTCACCATATGGTGCGCAACATTGTCGGAAGCTTGCTGCTAGTGGGCCGGGGCGAACAACCTGAGGCATGGATCGGGGAGCTGTTGGCCGGGCGCGACCGTACCGTCGCTGGCCCGACCGCACCGTCTTCGGGTCTGGTGTTCGTCGGCCCGCGTTATCCCGCCGATTGCCAGCTGCCTGCCGAGGTTACGTTTTGAGCCAGCCATCCCACCGCACCCTGTTCCGTACCCGCATCAAGTTCTGCGGTTTCACCCGTCCGGGCGATGTCCGCCTGGCCTGCGAGCTCGGCGCCGACGCCATCGGCTTCGTATTCGCCGCCGGCAGCTCGCGCCGCGTCGCCGCCGAGGAGGCGCGCGCCATGCGCCAGGCCCTGGCGCCGCTGGTCGACGCGGTCGCCTTGTTCATGGACAACCCGGTCGACGAGGTGCGCGAAGTGGTGCGCCAGGTGCGCCCGAGCCTGCTGCAGTTCCACGGCAACGAAGACGACGCCTTTTGCCGCGCCTTCGGCGTGCCTTACCTGAAAGCGATCGCGATGGGCGGCGAGCTCGCCGACCAGCATCCCTCGGCCTTGCACGTGCGTTACCCCGGCGCGGCCGGCTTCCTGTTCGACAGCCATGCCCAGGGCAGCGGCGGCGGCAGCGGCAAGACCTTCGACTGGACCCGGATTCCGGTCGGCGTGCAGAAGCCCTTCGTGCTGGCCGGGGGCATCACCCCGGAGAACGTGTTCGAGGCGATCCAGGCGACCTTGCCCTGGGGCGTGGACGTGTCCAGCGGCATCGAAAGCGCGCCCGGGCTCAAGGACGGCGACAAGATGCGCCACTTCGTCGAAGAAGTGCGGCGCGCCGACTGCCACGCCGATTGAGGCTTTGCGCAAGCCGGCGGTGCAAGGCCGCCGGCGTCCGGCGGCGCCATTCTGCGATCAGCTCGTGCGTACGGTGATCGCCGCGATGCCCTAAACTCACCCGTTCCCGTCGCCGCCACGGCGACGTCCGCCCTGATGCAGAACGCGCCCGAGCCGATGTCCGCAGACCCCATCGATTTTCACGCCTATCCGGACGCTTCCGGTCACTTCGGCCGTTTCGGCGGCCGCTTCGTCGCCGAGACCCTGATCGCGCCGCTCGAAGAGCTGGCCGCGGCCTACGACGCGGCCCGCGTCGATCCGGCCTTCATCGCCGAGTTCGAGCGAGACCTGGCCCACTACGTCGGCCGGCCGAGCCCGATCTACCACGCGCAGCGCCTCAGCGACGAAGTCGGCGGCGCGCAGATCCTGCTCAAGCGCGAAGACCTCAACCACACCGGCGCGCACAAGATCAACAACACCATCGGCCAGGCCCTGTTGGCCAGCCGCATGGGCAAGACCCGCATCATCGCCGAGACCGGCGCCGGCCAGCACGGCGTCGCCAGCGCCACCGTGGCCGCGCGCCTGGGCCTGGAATGCGTGGTCTACATGGGCGCGACCGACATCGAGCGGCAGAAGATCAACGTCTACCGCATGAAGTTGCTCGGCGCGACGGTGGTGCCGGTGACCAGCGGCTCGCAGACCCTCAAGGACGCGCTCAACGAAGCGATGCGCGACTGGGTCACCAACGTGCGCGACACCTTCTACATCATCGGCACCGTGGCCGGCCCGGATCCATATCCGCGCATGGTCCGCGATTTCAACGCCGTGGTGGGGCGCGAGGCGAGGGCGCAGATGATGGCCGAGTACGGCCGCCTGCCTGATGCGATCACCGCCTGCGTCGGCGGCGGCAGCAATGCGATCGGCCTGTTCCATGCCTTTCTCAACGACCCCTCGGTGCGCATCGTCGGCGCCGAAGCGGCCGGCGACGGCATCGACACCGGCCGTCACGCGGCATCGCTCGCGGCCGGGCGCCCGGGCGTGCTGCACGGCAACCGCACTTATGTCCTGTGCGACGACGACGGCCAGATCATCGAGACCCATTCGGTGTCCGCCGGCCTCGACTATCCCGGCGTCGGCCCCGAGCATGCTTTCCTCAAGGACGCCGGCCGCGCCGAATACGTCGGGGTGACCGACGACGAAGCGCTCGACGCCTTCCACACCCTGGCGCGCACCGAGGGCATCCTGGCCGCGCTGGAGTCCAGCCATGCGATCGCCCAGGCGATCAAGCTCGCGCGCTCGATGCCGAAGGACCAGATCGTGTTGTGCAACCTGTCCGGCCGCGGCGACAAGGACGTGCATACGATCGCCGGCCGCGAAGGGCTGCATTTTTGAGCCGCGCGAGCGCCTCGTATTCCTCCTTCTCCCGCTAGCGGGAGGGTGTGTTTCTCCTTCTCCCGCTAGCGGGAGGGTGTGTTTCTCCTTCTCCCGCTAGCGGGAGAAGGTGCCCGAAGGGCGGATGAGGGCAGCGAACGCCTCGATCCGACGCCTGCTCCCGCACTCGATGGCCCTCACCCCAACCCCTCTCCCGCGCGCGGGAGAGGGGCTCAAAGCAAAAGCCTTTGCCTAATGAACCGAATCGACGCCAAGTTCCAACAACTGCAGGCCGCCGGTCGCAAGGCCCTGATCCCGTTCGTCACCGCGGGCGATCCCTCGCTGGAGGCGACCGTGCCGGTGATGCACGCGCTGGTCGAGGCCGGCGCCGACGTGCTCGAACTCGGGGTGCCGTTTTCCGATCCGATGGCCGACGGTCCGACCATCCAACGCAGTTCGGAGCGCGCGATCGCGCGCGGCGCCGGCCTGAGCTGGGTGCTCGAAGCGGTGCGCGAGTTCCGTAGCCGCGACGCCGACACCCCGGTGGTGTTGATGGGCTATCTGAACCCGATCGAGATCCGCGGCAATGCGCGCTTCGCCCGCGACGCGGTCGCGGCCGGCGTCGACGGCGTGCTGCTGGTCGACCTGCCGCCGGAGGAAGCCGGAGACCTGCGCGCGGCCTTCAACGAGACCGGCCTGGCCTTGATCCTGCTGGCCTCGCCGACCACCACCGACGCGCGTCTGGCGCTGCTCTGCGACGACGCCCAGGGTTACCTGTACTACGTCAGCTTCGCCGGAGTGACCGGCGCCGACCGCCTCGACACCGGCGCCGCCAACGACCGCCTGCACACCATCCGCGCCCGCAGCCGGGTGCCGGTGGTGGCCGGTTTCGGCATCAAGGACGCCGCCAGCGCCGCCACCATGGCCCGCGAGGCCGACGGCGTGGTGGTCGGCAGCGCCCTGGTGGCGGAGCTCGCCGAGGCCGCCGATGCGCAGGCCGCGGCCGAGGCTGCGCGGCGCTTCCTGACGCCGCTGCGCCAGGCCCTGGACGGCTGAGCCGCGGACCGTATGGTTCGCTGCGTTAAACTGACCCGCTAGGCTGGCGGCGGCGGTGGCCTCACCGTCGCCGGTCCGGTCCTCTATTTAGCTGTCTGAACAGAAGGTTCCATCGTATGTCGTGGCTCAAGAAACTCATGCCGTCCGGCATCCGCACCGAATCCGGCGCGGCGAAACGACGCAGCGTGCCCGAGGGGCTGTGGGAGAAGTGCGAGCGCTGCGGCGCGGTGCTGTACCGCCCCGAGCTCGAGGAAAACCTCGAGGTCTGCCCGAAGTGCAGTTTCCACATGCCGATCCGTGCGCGCGCGCGCCTGACTGCGTTGTTCGACGCCGGCAGCACGGTCGAGATCGGGGCCGAACTTGGCCCGACCGACGTGCTCAAGTTCAAGGACCAGAAGAAGTACTCCGAGCGCATCAAGGCGGCGCAGAAAGCCACCGGCGAACGCGACGCCCTGATCACGATGCGCGGCACGCTCAAGCAGCGGCCGTTGGTGGCGTGTTCGTTCGACTTTGCCTTCATGGGCGGTTCGATGGGCTCGGTGGTCGGCGAGCGCTTCGCCCGCGGCGCCGAAACCGCGCTGGAGATCGGCAGCCCCTTCGTGTGCTTCTCCGCCAGCGGCGGCGCGCGCATGCAGGAAAGCCTGTTCTCGCTGATGCAGATGGCCAAGACCTCGGCCGCGCTCGGCCGCCTGCGCGCGGCCGGCCTGCCGTACATCTCGGTGATGACGCATCCGACCACCGGCGGCGTGTCGGCCTCGTTCGCGATGCTCGGCGACATCAACATGGCCGAACCCGAAGCGCTGATCGGCTTCGCCGGCCCGCGCGTGATCGAACAGACCGTGCGCGAAAAATTGCCGGAAGGTTTCCAGCGCAGCGAGTTCCTCGTCGAGCACGGCGCGGTCGACCAGATTTGCGACCGTCGCGAAATGCGTGATCGTCTCGCCCATCTTTTGGCGATGATGATGAAACAATCTCAACCCGAAGACGACGCCGAGGCAGCGGCTTGATCGCAGCGGTGCATCCGCTCGATCACTACGGGACTGTCGAGACAGTCCCGGGTGGGGCTGTCGAGACAGCTCCAACGACTCTGCACACGACGGCGGGCTGGATGGCCTGGGGGCGCCGATCGTCGGCGATGTCTTCGTTCCTTTCCCGATCACATCCAGCGCGCGCGTCCAGGTGCGACGCGTCGCGCTACCTGGAGGTTGAACTGTATGGCACGTAAGTACTTCGGCACCGACGGCATCCGCGGCCGGGTCGGCGAGGGCCCGATCTCGGCCGATTTCGTCCTGCGCCTGGGCAACGCCTACGGCCACGCGCTGATCCGGCGCGGTTGGCGCAATCCGATGGTCATCATCGGCAAGGACACGCGCATCTCCAACTACATGTTCGAGGCGGCGCTCGAAGCCGGCCTGGTCGCCGCCGGCGTCGACGTGCAGTTGATGGGTCCCATGCCGACGCCGGCGGTCGCTCATCTGACCCGTTCGCTGCGCGCCGATGGCGGCATCGTCATCTCGGCCTCGCACAACCCGCATTACGACAACGGCATCAAGTTCTTCTCGGCCGAGGGCGAGAAGCTCGACGACGAAACCGAGCTGGCGATCGAAGCCGCGCTCGAGGAACCGTTCCAGACCGTCGAATCCGAACGCCTCGGCAAGGCCGTGCGCACCCGCGACGCCATCGGCCGTTACCTGGAAGCCTGCAAGAACTCGGTGCCGCGCGGTTTCGACCTCAGCGGCATGCGCATCGCCATGGATTGCGCCAACGGTGCGACTTACCAGAGCGGCCCGCTGGTGCTGAGCGAACTCGGCGCCCGCGTCGATGCCATCGGGATCGAGCCGAACGGCCTCAACATCAACGACGGCGTGGGCTCGACCCACCCGCAGACCCTGGTCGAGCGCGTGCGCGCGACCGGCGCCGACCTCGGCATCGCCTTCGACGGCGACGGCGACCGCGTGCTGTTCGTCGACGGCGAAGGCCGCATCTGCGACGGCGACGACCTGTTGTACGTGCTCGCCACCGACTGGCAGGACAGCGGCCGTCTGCAGGGCCCGGTGGTCGGCACCCTGATGACCAACTACGGCCTGGAGCGCGCCTTCGAACAGCGCGGCATCTCGTTCCTGCGCGCCAAGGTCGGCGACCGCTACGTCCACCAGCAACTGATCGCCCATGGCGGCGTGCTGGGCGGCGAAGCCTCCGGCCATCTGCTGTGCCTGGACCGCACCAGCACCGGCGACGGCATCGTCAGTGCGCTGCAGGTGCTGGAAGTGCTGGGCCGTCGCGGCCTGACCCTGCGCACTGCGCTCGAAGGTTTGAGCCGCGTGCCGCAAAAGACCATCAACGTCCGCTACGAAGGCACCAACAAGCCGACCGAAGCGGCCTCGGTGCAACAGGCCCTGGCCCTGGCCGAAGCCGCCGTGGCCGGCCGCGGCCGCGCCTTCCTGCGTCCCTCCGGTACCGAACCGGTGGTGCGCGTGACCGTCGAAGCCGACGAAGCGACCCTGATGCAGACCACGCTCGACACGCTGGCCAACGCCGTACGCGCGGCCGTCTGACGTAGCGAGCCGGATGACGATCGCACCGACGCGCAGGCGCCGGTGCGATTTTTTTTGTCTGGTTGCAAGCGGCTCACGCCGCTCCTACAAGAGCACGCGGCTTTGGAGTAGGAGCGACGCAAGTCGCGACCGCCATGCATCCGAGCCTGCGCCGCCATCGGCGCCCCCGCGGTCGCGGCTCGCGCCGCTCCTACCCAAGAGCACGCGGCTTTGGAGTAGGAGCGACGCAAGTCGCGACCGCCATGCATCCGAACCGGCGCCGCAATCGGCGCCCCCGCGGTCGCGGCTCGCGCCGCTCCTACCCAAGAGCACGCGGCTTTGGAGTAGGAGCGACGCAAGTCGCGACCGCCATGCATCCGAACCTGCGCAGCCATCGGCCGCCCCGCGGTCGCGGCTCACGCCGCTCCTACCCAAGAGCACGCGGCTTTGGAGTAGGAGCGACGCAAGTCGCGACTGCCATGCGTCCGAGCCTTCGCAGCCATCGGCCGCCCCGCGGTCGCGGCTCGCGCCGCTCCTATCCAAGAGCACGTGGCTTTGGAGTAGGAGCGACGCAAGTCGCGACCGCCATGCATCCGAACCTTCGCAGCTATCGGCCGCCCCGCGGTAGCGGCTCGCGCCGCTCCTACCCAAGAGCACGCGGCTTTGGAGTAGGAGCGACGCAAGTCGCGACTGCCATGCATCCGAACCTTCGCAGCCATCGGCCGCCCCGCGGTCGCGGCTCGCGCCGCTCCTACCCAAGAGCACGCGGCTTTGGAGTAGGAGCGACGCAAGTCGCGACTGCCATGCATCCGAGCCTGCGCCGCCATCGGCCGCCCCGCGGTCGCGGCTCGCGCCGCTCCTACCCAAGAGCACGCGGCTTTGGAGTAGGAGCGACGCAAGTCGCGACTGCCATGCATCCGAGCCTGCGCCGCCATCGGCGCCCCCGCGGTCGAGGCTCACGCCGCTCCTACCCAAGAGCAGCGCGGCTTTGGAGTAGGAGCGACGCAAGTCGCGACCGCCATGCATCCGAGCCTTCGCAGCCATCGGCCGCTCCGCGTCGCGGCTCGCGCCGCTCCTACCCAAGAGCACGCGGCTTTGGAGTAGGAGCGACGCAAGTCGCGACTGCCATGCGTCCGAGCCTGCGCCGCCATCGGCGCCCCCGCGGTCGCGGCTCGCGCCGCTCCTACCCAAGAGCACGCGGCTTTGGAGTAGGAGCGACGCAAGTCGCGACCGCCATGCATCCGAACCTTCGCAGCCATCGGCCGCCCCGCGGTCGCGGCTCGCGCCGCTCCTACCCAAGAGCAGCGCGGCTTTTCCTCAACGCTGCTGAAACCGCGTCAGCATTTCCCACGACTGCTTGACTGCGGCCGGGTCGACCTTGGCGTCGGGCAGGGGGCGGTACTGGCGGTCGACCACCGTGGCGGCGCCGTAATTGTCGAACAGGTAGATCCGATCGCCCTGGCGGATACCGCGCTGCGACCAACTTTCGACCAACAACGGTCGCGAGGGCTGGCCCGGGCCGAACAGATCGCGGCCGGTGCTGTAGTCGGCGCTGTCGTTGCGGCAGCCGAGCGCATGCCGCATCAGGGTCGGCACCAGGTCTTCGTGCGAGGTGGTGTGGGCGATCTTCCGCGGCGCCTTGCCCGGCCAATGCAGCACGAACGGCGTGCGCAACTGATAGTCGGAGAAATTGCCGTTGTGGCCCCAGTAGTTCTGCTTGAGGTCGTTGAATTCCTCGCCGTGGTCGCCGGTGATCACCACTACCGTGTTGTCGGCGAACGGGCTGGCCTGTAGCTGGGCGAGGAAACGGCCGATCAGCTGGTCGCTGTAATGCACCGAGGCGCGGTAGCGATTGAACTCCGGGGTCGGGTCGTGATCGGGCCCGAATTCGAACACGTTGATCTCTTTCGCCATCGGCTGGAACGGCGAGACATAGCCCTTGGGCATGTAATAGGGCTGGTGCGGCGAATCCAGGAACACGAAACCGAAGAAGCGCTTATCGGCCGGGGTCGCGACGATGTCGGCCTGCAACCGCTGCAGGATGGCCTGGTCGCGTTCGGCGCTCTTGCGTTCGCGCGGGCCGTTGACGATGTGCTCGCGCACTTCCGAGAATGCGGTGCGGTCGAACTCCGGGTTGTACAGCGGCGCGCTGCCGTAGATATGCATGCCGTAGCCGTCGCGTTTCATCTGGCCGATCAGGGCCGAGCCGCGCTGTTCGGCGAGCATCTTGTGCCAGTAGCCGCCGGGCAGGCCGTAGAGCAGGCCGAACACGCCGAAGCGGGTGGCGTTGCCGGCGCTGTAGTGATCTTCGAAGTTCAGCGACTGCTGCGCATAGCGCCAGGTGTTCGGCATCACCTCGGGGGTGAGCACGTCGTAGCGCAGCGATTCGAGCAGGATCACCACCACGTTGAGCTTGGGCTGGGCCTCGCATTGCAGCGGCCGGCGCGGATAGGCCAACAGGCCTTCGCCCTCGCTCGGCAGACGCGCGGACTCGTCGTTGCCGACGCCGAAGCGGTGCAGGGCGTCCTTCAAGGTGATCGGTTGCGCCCACGGGATGTAGGGCAGTTGCGACATCACCGCGCGGTCGCCGCGAGCGTCGGCGTAGGCGACCATGCCCTGTCCGAACAGCATCACCGCGGCCGCGATCCACCACGCCTTGACGATGCGGATCGTGCCGGGGCAACGCGCCAGCGCCCGCCACCACAGCCAGGCGGCGAGGATCTCCAGCATCAGCACCGAGCCGACCGCGAGCGCGATCAGCCCCCACACCGCACCGGAAAACACCACCTGATCCTGCATCGCGCCGCCGAACACCATGTTGGCGACCATGGCGTTGAGGTGGAACCGGTACAGGGCGAAGACCTTGGCGTCGGCTACGAGCAGGCAGATCCAGGCCGCCTGCAGGATCACCGCGGCGATGGTCATCCAGCGCATGCGCCGGCCGACCCAGCCCAGCAACAGCGGCACCACGCCGAGCAGGGCGCCGAAGAACAGGAAATGCCCGGGCAGGGCCACAGTCAGGAACGCAGCCGCCTTCCAATGCTCGGCCAGGTGGCCGAAGGGGATGTTGAAGCCGGCGATCGCGATCGCCGCCGCCGCATTGGTCAGGGTGAACCCCGTCAGCCAGGCCAGGGCGCGACGCACCGTGAAGGTTTGGCGGGCGGCTAGGTCATCCATCTAAGAAGCGTCTCGGGCGGTCGGTGGCGCTGCCGGTCAACAACGCCGGGTCGGGGCGCGACTTTATCGTGTAACAAAGCCGTGGAGAACCGCCGGGAGGAGGGGGCGGGCGCTGCGCATGGAGGCGTTCATCCTGGGTAGGGTCCGGCTGTCCATACGGAGGACCCGTGCGGCGGGCCTTGTGTCCATACCGGCGGCCCGCGCGGCGGGTTTGTGTCCGTACGGGCGGCCCGCGCGGCGGGTTGTGTCGATACGGGCGGCCTGCGCAGCGGGTTGTGTCGATACGGGCGGCCTGCGCAGCGGGTTGTGTCGATACCGGCGGCCCGCGCAGCGGGTTGTGTCGATACGGGCGGCCCGCGCAGCGGGTTTGTGTCGATACGAGCGGCCCGCGCAGCGGGCCTTGCGCGCAGCCCTCGGCTTTGAGCGAAGATAGCGCTCTGCCCGGAAGAAACATCAACAGGAACGTCAACGTGAGTCAGATTCCCACCCTGGACATCCGCCGCTTCGATACGGATCGCGACGCCTTCGTCGCCGAGCTCGGTGCGGCCTATCGCGAATGGGGCTTCGCCGGCATTCGCGGTCACGACATCTCGGACCAGCAGATCGACCGCTCCTACGACGTGTTCAAGCGCTTCTTCGCCCTGCCCGAAGAGGTCAAGCGCAAGTATCACGTCGCCGGCGGCGGCGGCGCGCGCGGCTACACCCCGTTCGGCGTGGAGACCGCCAAGGACTCCAAGCATTTCGACCTCAAGGAGTTCTGGCACGTCGGCCGCGAGATCCCGCGCGACTCCAAGTACGCCGCCGACATGCCGCCGAACCTGTGGCCGGAGGAGATCCCCGATTTCCGCGAACAGGCCTATGGCTTGTACCAGTCGCTCGACCGTCTCGGTTCGCGCGTGCTCAGCGCGCTGGCCCTGCACATCGACCTGCCGGAGCAGTATTTCGCCGACAAGACCGATTCGGGCAACTCGATCCTGCGCCCGATCCACTATCCGCCGATCACCACCGACGACATCCCGAACGTGCGCGCTGGAGCGCACGAGGACATCAACCTGATCACCCTGCTGGTCGGCGCGAGTTCGGCCGGCCTGGAAGTGAAGTCGCGCAAGGGCGAGTGGGTGCCGTTCACCGCCGACGCCGACACCATCGTGGTCAACATCGGCGACATGCTGCAGCGCCTGACCAACCACGTATACCCGTCCACCACCCACCGCGTGGTCAACCCCCCGGGCGAGAAGGCGCGCCAGCCGCGTTACTCGACGCCGTTCTTCCTGCACCCGAATCCGGATTTCCTGATCGACGTGCTGCCCTCGACGATCACCCCGGACAACCCGAGCCGCTACCCCGAGCCGATCACCGCTCAGGGCTATCTGGAAGAGCGACTGCGCGAGATCAAGCTCAAGTAGGGCGGGTTTCGGGACTCGGGACTCGGGACTCGAGAAGCCGGGAGTTTCGGAATCTCGGCGACGCCGACCTGTTTGAGCTGTTGCTCGTCATCCCCGCGAAGGCGGGGGTGAATGGATGCGCTTGCGAGCCACGCCGAAATAAAGCGGAGCCCGCCTACGCGGGAATGACGAGCTGGGGGAGGACTCGCCATTCGATTTCCTGTCCTGCCTTGAAAAGAAAAAGCCCGCCATCCGGCGGGCTTTTCTTTAAACGCGTTCGAGCCGGAGTTCCCTCTCCGAATCCCTAAACCGGAAACTCAGGTCCCGAATCCCGAATCCCGAATCCCGAATCCCGAGTCCCGAGTCCCGAGTCCCGAGTCCCCAGTCCCGAGTCCCGATAAGTCTCAGCACCCGATCGCCGTGCACAGCGGCACGATGTTGTCGTCGTTGAAGCGCGCGCCGACCCAGGCGGTGCCGAAGGCGCCGATGTGCGGGCCGCTGACCACGCTGTTGACGTGGTTGCCGCTGCTCGAATTCGGCGTGTAGTTGATCAGCCAACCGCCGCCGCTGGCGCCGTAGGTCATGTCGCAACCCTGGACCAGGACGTTGGTGCCTTCGGTCGGCGAGTCGTAGGTCTGGCCGGCGCAGATGTTGGTGTATTGCGTGCTCAGGTTGCTCGCGTAGCCGTGCGAGTAGGTGTACAGCGAGTAGGGCTGGTTCCAGGCGCGGCCGAGCCAGCCGACGTAGCTGGTCACCGGCAGGCCGCTGGTCTGCTCACCGGTCAGTTTGATCACCGCCACGTCCCAGCGGCGGGTGCCCGAGCTGATCCAGTTGGTCGGCACGCGCGCGGCGCTCCAGCCGAACTTGCCGTACGGCGCCACGCCGTAGCGCTCGGCCGGCACGAACAGGAAGTTCGAATTCCAGCCCTGGCCGAACGAGTACACGCAATGCGCGGCGGTCACCAGCACCGAATTGCCGCTGGCGACGTTGGCGGTGCAGTACGAGGTGCTGCCGTTGGGCTTGGTGAAATACAGCTTGCCGATCTTGTTCCACGGCGAGGCCTGCCACTGGGTGGTGTAGTAGTTGCCGAGGAAGCGCGTGTACGGGTAGTGGGCGCCGTCTTTCTCCGAAGAGATCGAGGCGTCCGGCGCGGCGCCCTGGCGTGCGTCGAGCGCATCGAGCTTGTCCCAACTGGCGCGGAAATGGCTGCGGGCCAGGTAATTGCCGAAGGCCGGGGCGCTGCCGCCCGGGGCGCTGCCGGCAGCACGCACGAGTTTGTCGGTCAGGGCCGCGGCCTGCGGCGCTGCGTCGTTGCCGCGGTCGTTCCAGATCATCGGCCTGGCCGCCGCACGCTGGCGTTCGGTCGCGAACGGATGGGCGTGGGCGTTCTTGGCATTGAGCTGCTGCGACTTCGGTGCGTCGATCGCGGCGATGTCGCCCTGCGCGGTGCGGATCACGCTCTCGCCGGCGATGGCCGAAGCGGTGGAGGAGAGCAGTACGAGCGCGCTGAACGCGGCGAGCTGCAGGGTGGAACGGTGGCGATGGGTCTTCATGGTGGAGCTCCTTGTGGTAGCGCTTCCCTGAGGGATGAACGGGTCGGTCCCTGTGTGACCGCTCGCGCTCCGACCCGGGCGGCGCGAACGGCGTTTCGGCGCTGCAGGTGTCGTTCACGACGACGGCGCAGCGACTTCCTGTTGGTGCGGACGAAAGGCTCCGCGTCCCGCGGCGCCCGGAGGGCCGCAAGCGATCGAGTGATGGTGGTGGCCCCTGCTGGGCGGTTACCCCCAACAAACGGCGGTGCCCTGGGGCGCAGGACAGGGCCGGGCGAAAAAAAGTGGCCGTCGCGACGGCGCGCAAGCTGGGCAAAGGGCCATTCGAAGCGGCTCAAAGCTCGCTGCGGCGGGGTTTCCGCCGTCCGGGCCCGGTTCGGGCCGGAACCTCGGATGTTGCGGACGTGAAACACCGCAAGGCGCGGTCCGCAGACTGTCGCCGAGCGGCGATGGACTGCGGCGACGCGGGTTCCGCGGCCGGATGGCGGGGGCCAGGGCGCCGATCGGCCGGGAGTTCAGCCCGAAAGCTCGGCCTGGAAACTCAGTCCAGGACGGCGATGCCCGCTTCGCGCAGGGCCTCGCGCCAGGCCGACCACTTCGTCTCGTTGCGCTGCGAGGCGTTGGCCGGGCTGGTCGAGGGCAGGCGGCGCAGGATCAGGTCGGGGCGGGCCAGCGGCTCGAGGACGAAGCGGCGGAAGGCATGCTCGGCCTTGGCGCCGTTGAACAGCACGGTCCGTACCTGCCGATGGCGGGCGAGAAAACCGGCGAAGTCGTTGACGACCGCGGTGTCGTCGCGAATCGCCGAGTCCAGGCTGCCCTCGCGTTCGCACTCGGCGAACACGTCCCACAACGCAACTCCAGCCGCGCGAAGGATGTCGAGCCTGCGTGGATAGTCGAGCTCCGGCGCCGCCCCGACGAGGCTGCCCATGATCGGCCAGAACCGGTTCTGCGGATGCGCGTAATAGCGCCCGGCGGTCAGCGAGGCGACCCCGGGCATGCTGCCGAGCACCAGTACCTTGGCGTCGGGCGCCTCGATCGGCGCGAAGCTGTGCAGGGTGGGGTTGGGGCTGGGGTTGGGGGGCATGCGGGGATGTGGGGCGAGTAACGAGTGAAGAGGGGTGAGGAACGAGTGGGGGGCGGCTGGATTGGGAGAGCATCGGAGGCGAGCGGCGCGGGCCGCTTGGGCTCACTTCTTATTCCTCGTTCCTCGCTCCTCGCTCCAATGTAAACTGCGCGCCTCAGCATCAAGGGAGTCGCCATGCGCCGCAGAATCGTCGCCGGAAACTGGAAGCTGCATGGCAGCCGCGAGTTCGCTTTCGCCTTGCTCGACGAAGTCGCGGCGCAGACGCCGCCGGCCGGGGTCGAACGCCTGATCCTACCGCCGCTGCCCTACCTGGGCGAGCTGATCGAACACTACGGCGAGCGTGGCCTGAGCTTCGGCGCCCAGGACGTCAGCAGCAACGAGAAGGGCGCCTACACCGGCGAGGTCTCGGCCGCGATGCTCAAGGACGTCGGCGCCGGCTACGGCCTGGTCGGCCACTCCGAGCGCCGCCAGTACCACGCCGAAAGCAGCGAGTTGGTCGCGCGCAAGTTCGCCGCCGCCAAGGCCGCGGGGCTGGTGCCGATCCTGTGCGTCGGCGAGACCCTGTCCGAGCGCGAAGACGGCAAGACCCAGTGGCGTATCCAGGAGCAATTGGCCCCGATTTTCGAGCTGCTCGGCGTGGCCGCGCTGGACGGCGCGATCGTCGCCTACGAACCGGTCTGGGCCATCGGTACCGGCAAGACCGCATCGCCGGAACAGGCCCAGGAGGTCCACGCATTCATCCGTAGCGAAATCGCTTCACACGATGCTACAATCGCTGGCTCGCTACCGATCCTTTACGGCGGAAGCGTGAAAGCCGACAACGCCGCCGCGCTGTTTTCCCAGCCGGACGTCGATGGCGGCCTGGTCGGCGGCGCCTCTTTGGTCGCAGCGGACTTCAACGCCATCGCAGTCGCGGCGGCACCCTGATCGAACCGGCCCGATGAACCACGCGGGCCCGGCACGGTCGTAACAAGCAGTCCGAATCGAAGAATCCTTAACGATGCTGTTGTTCCTCAACGTCATCTACGTGCTGATCGCGATCGCGATGATCGCGCTGATCCTGATGCAGCGCGGCGCGGGTGCGCAGGCGGGCTCGGGCTTCGGCGGCGGTGCGTCGGCGACCGTGTTCGGCGCCCGCGGTTCGTCGAACTTCCTGTCCAAGGCCACCAAATGGCTGGCGATCGCGTTTTTCGTGATCAGCCTCTTCATGGCCTGGCAGGCGAGCCGCACCTCGGTCACCCCGGACAAGCCCAGCGTCGGTCTCATGGGCAGCGCCCCGCAGGCGACGGCTCCGGCCCCGTCGGCGAGCGCCGCTCCCGCGGCAAGCACCCCGGCGGCTCCGGCCACCAGCGTGCCGCAGGCACCGACCGGGCAGGCCGTTCCGGCAACGGCTCCGGCGCCCGCGACCCAGGTTCCGGCGGCTCCGGCCACCGCGCCGGCGCAGGTTCCGGCCGAGCAGGCAGCCCCGGCAAAGCAGCCGACTACTGGCGGCTGAGCTAAACAGGTTAAAATAGAGTTCCAGCGCCCCGCATCGGATGGCGGGGCCGGTCAGCGATGACCGAGCGACTTCGCGAGACCCTTACGAAGTCGAAGCCAGGATGGCTTGGTTGGATACAGTGCCCAGATGGCGGAATTGGTAGACGCACTACCTTGAGGTGGTAGCGACTTAGGTCGTGGGGGTTCGAGTCCCCCTTTGGGCACCATTCCATTCCTAGCTTCACACTCCTAGCTCCAAGCAATTCGCAACTCGCACCACGGTACGCAGGTGCGGCACGCACGGCGGGCCGCGACCCGCCGTCCCAACGACTGGGCGCCCGGGCGCCAAGCCAAGGTCGCGGAAACGCGCCCATGTAGCCGAACAAGTAGCCGAGAGAACACCGCGTGCTGGCCGAATACCTGCCGACTCTGTTGTTCCTGATCGTCGCCAGCGTCATTGGCGTCGCCCTGTTGGTAGTAGGCAATACGCTCGGACCCAAGCGTCCGACTGCGGAGAAACTGTCTCCGTACGAATGCGGCTTCGAAGCCTTCGAAGACGCGCGCATGCAATTCGACGTGCGCTACTACCTGATCGCCATCCAGTTCATCATCTTCGACCTGGAAATCATCTTCATCGTGCCTTGGGCCACGGTGTTCCGAGACCTCGGACCGATCGGCCTGATCGAGATGGGCATTTTCGCCAGCATGCTCCTGCTCGGCTTCGTTTACGTCTGGAAGAAGGGAGCGCTCGAATGGGAGTGATCCAAACCGTTGGCGACAAGGTTTCGGGCTTGATGCACAACCCGATCCCGGAAGGCCGCCTCGACGACATCCTGCGCCCGGAAGGCGAAAATCCGCTGCTGCAGCAGGGTTTCGTCACGACCAATCTGGACACTCTCTGGAACTGGGCGCGCACCGGCTCGATGTGGCCGATGACCTTCGGTCTGGCCTGCTGCGCGGTCGAGATGATGCACGCCGGCGCCTCGCGCCTGGACCTGGACCGCTACGGCGTGGTGTTCCGCCCGTCGCCGCGCCAGTCCGACGTGATGATCGTCGCCGGCACCCTGGTCAACAAGATGGCCCCGGCGTTGCGCAAGGTCTACGACCAGATGCCCGACCCCAAGTGGGTGATCTCGATGGGCAGCTGCGCCAACGGCGGCGGCTACTACCACTATTCCTATGCGGTCGTGCGCGGCTGCGACCGCGTGGTGCCGGTCGACGTCTACGTGCCCGGCTGCCCGCCGACCGCCGAAGCGCTGGTCTACGGCATCCTGCAGTTGCAGCGCAAGATCCGCCGCGGCACCAATTTCGGCGAGCACAAGCAGGGCGTCCGCGAATGAGCACTGCGAACCTTGCCGAGCGTCTGCGCGAACGCTTCGCCGACGCTCTGGTCGTCGTGGCCGAACCGCGCGGCGAACTGACCCTCGAAGTCTCGCCGGCCGCCTGGCTGGCCGCGGCGCGCGCCTTGCGCGACGAGTTCGGTTTCGAGCAATGCGTCGACGTCAGCGGCGTCGACTACCTCAGCTATGGCGGCGACGAGTGGGACACCGACGTTTCGTCGGAAGGTTTCTCGCGCGGCGTCGAAGGCAAGAGCGCCGGCCGTTTCCGTTGGGGCGAGTCGCCCAATGGCGACGCCTCGACGCCGGAGCGCCGCTTCGCCGCGGTCGCTCATTTGCTGTCGTATCAGCACAATCTGCGCTTGCGGCTGAAGACCTTCGCCCAGAACGACGACCTACCCGTGGTTGCTTCTCTGAGCACCGTTTGGCCCGGCACTAATTGGTTCGAGCGCGAAGCCTTCGATCTGTACGGCATCATCTTCGAAGGCCATCCGGACCTGCGCCGCATCCTGACCGACTACGGTTTCGTCGGCTATCCGTTCCGCAAGGACTTCCCGCTGATCGGCAACGTCGAAGTGCGTTACGACGCCGAAAAGAAGCGCGTGGTCTACGAACCGGTTTCGATCGAGCCGCGCGTCGGCGTGCCGCGCGTAATCCGCGACGATGCGCGCTACCAGACCGCCGTCGGCGAAGCCGCCCAGCGCGGCGAGGTGAAGTGATGTCCAACCCCGCCACCACGACGCCGTTCGTCAACAGCGCCACCTCGGGCCTCAACAACGCCGAGATCCGCAACTACACGCTCAACTTCGGCCCCCAGCATCCGGCCGCGCACGGCGTGCTGCGCCTGATCCTGGAAATGGACGGCGAAGTCGTGCAGCGCGCCGACCCGCATATCGGCCTGCTGCACCGCGGTACCGAGAAGCTGGCCGAGTCCAAGCCTTTCAACCAGTCGATCGGCTACATGGATCGCCTGGATTACGTGTCGATGATGTGCAACGAGCACGCCTACGTGCGCGCGATCGAAACCCTGATGGGGATCGAGGCGCCGGAACGCGCGCAGTACATCCGCACCATGTTCGACGAAATCACCCGCATCCTGAACCACCTGATGTGGGTCGGTTCCAACGCGCTCGACCTGGGCGCGATGGCGGTGTTCCTGTACGCCTTCCGCGAGCGCGAAGAACTCATGGACTGCTACGAGGCGGTCAGCGGCGCGCGCATGCACGCGGCCTACTACCGTCCCGGCGGCGTCTATCGCGATCTGCCCGAGCGGATGCCGAAGTACAAGGAATCGCCGTGGAAGAAGGGCAGCAGCCTCAAGCGCTTCAACGAGTGGCGCGAAGGTTCGATGCTCGACTACCTGGATGCGTTCACCGACGATTTCCCCAAGCGCGTCGACGAGTACGAGACGCTGCTGACCGATAACCGCATCTGGAAACAGCGCACCGTGGGCGTGGGCGTGATCTCGCCGGAACAGGCCCTGGCCTGGGGCATGACCGGTCCGATGATCCGCGGCTCCGGCATCGCCTGGGACCTGCGCAAGAAGCAGCCTTACGCCAAGTACGCCGAGGTCGATTTCGACATCCCGGTCGGCGTCAACGGCGACTGCTACGACCGTTACCTGGTGCGCGTCGCGGAAATGCGCGAATCCACCCGCATCGTCAAGCAGTGCGTGAAGTGGCTGCGCGCCAATCCCGGCCCCGTGATCGTCGACAACTTCAAGGTCGCCCCGCCCAAGCGCGAGGAGATGAAGGACGACATGGAAGCCTTGATCCATCACTTCAAGCTGTTCTCCGAAGGCTATTGCGTGCCGGCCGGCGAGACCTATGCCGCAGTCGAGGCGCCGAAGGGCGAGTTCGCCTGCTACCTGGTCTCCGACGGCGCCAACAAGCCGTTCCGGGTCAAGCTGCGCGCGCCGGGCTTCGCCCACCTGTCGTCGATGGACGAGGTCGTCAAGGGCCACATGCTCGCCGACGTGGTGGCGATGATCGGCACCTACGACATCGTGTTCGGCGAGATCGATCGATGAAGCGGGGGCTCGGGACTCGGGACTCGGGACTCGTAGAAGCCGGCTCTGCGCTCGGTGCTGCAGCACTCTCTTTATTTTTTTTCCGCGATCTTCGGAAATCGGACTGCCGGGCCTTGCGAGTCCCGAGTCCCAAGTCCCGAGTCCCGGAGGTTCAAGCATGAAAGCGACAGGCAATTTCGAAGCCACCCAGCACGTCGATCCGATGCTCGCGCTGTCGGACCAGACGCGTGCGCACATCGATCACTGGCTGAGCAAGTTTCCGCCGGACCGTAAGCGCTCGGCGGTGCTGCAGGGCCTGCACGCGGCGCAGGAGCAGAACGGCGGTTGGTTGACCGACGAGTTGATCGCCGCGGTCGCCAAGTACCTGAGCCTGCCGCCGGTGTGGGCCTACGAGGTCGCGAGCTTCTACTCGATGTTCGAGACCGAGAAAGTCGGCCGCAACAACGTCGCTTTCTGCACCAACATCAGCTGCTGGCTCAACGGCGCCGAGGACCTGGTCCGGCACGCCGAGAAGAAGCTCGGCTGCAAGCTCGGCGAATCCACCGCCGACGGCCGGGTCTTCCTCAAGCGCGAGGAAGAGTGCCTGGCCGCGTGCTGCGGCGCGCCGGTGGTCGTCGTCAATGGTCATTACCACGAGAAGCTCGACGCGACCCAGGTCGACGCGCTGCTCGACGGTTTGAAGTGAGGTCGGCCCCGATGGCGCATCACGGACACCACGATTATTCCAAGGGCTACGGCCCGGTCGGCCCGGCTCCGCAGGAGCATCAGGTCGTCTATACGACGCTGCATTACGAAACCCCCTGGTCGTACGAGAACTATCTCAAGACCGGCGGTTACAGCGCGTTGCGCAAGATCCTCAGCGAGAAGACCGACCCGGCGCAGATCGTCGACATGGTCAAGGCCTCGGGCCTGCGCGGCCGCGGCGGCGCGGGCTTTCCGACCGGCCTGAAGTGGAGCTTCATGCCCAAGGGCAGCGGCACCCAGAAGTACATCCTGTGCAACTCGGACGAATCCGAGCCGGGTACCGCCAAGGACCGCGACATCCTGCGCTTCAACCCGCATGCGGTGGTCGAGGGCATGGCGATCGCCTGCTACGCGACCGGCTCGACCGTCGCCTACAACTACCTGCGCGGCGAATTCCATCACGAGCCGTTCGAGCATTTCGAGCAAGCGCTGAAGGAAGCCTACGAACACGGCTGGCTGGGCAAGAACGTGCTCGGCAGCGGCGTGGACATCGACATCTATGGCGCGCTCGGCGCCGGCGCCTACATCTGCGGCGAAGAAACCGCGCTGATGGAGTCGCTGGAAGGCAAGAAGGGCCAGCCGCGCTACAAGCCGCCGTTCCCGGCCAACTTCGGCCTGTACGGCAAGCCGACCACGATCAACAACACCGAGACCTACGCTTCGGTGCCGGCGATCCTGCGCAACGGCGCGGAGTGGTTCCTCAACCTCGGCAAGCCCAATAACGGCGGCCCGAAGATCTTCTCGGTCTCCGGTCACGTCAATAAGCCGGGCAATTACGAGATCCGCCTGGGCACCTCGTTCGCCGACCTGCTCGAGCTCGCCGGCGGCGTGCGCGACGGTCGCAAGCTCAAGGCGGTGATCCCCGGCGGTTCCTCGATGAAGGTGCTGCCGGCCGAGGCGATGATGGCTTGCACGATGGACTACGACTCGCTGCAGAAGGCCGGTTCCGGCCTCGGCTCGGGTGCGGTGATCGTGATGGACGAGACCGCCTGCATGGTCCGCGCCTGCCAGCGTATCGCCCGGTTCTATTTCAAGGAAAGCTGCGGCCAGTGCACGCCGTGCCGCGAAGGCACCGGCTGGATGTACCGCATGCTGACCCGGATCGTCGAGAAGCAAGCCACGCTGGACGATCTGCAGATGCTGCGCGCCGCCGCGGGCCAGATCGAAGGCCACACCATCTGCGCGTTCGGCGAAGCCGCCGCGTGGCCGGTGCAGGGCTTCCTGCATCACTTCTGGAGCGAGTTCGAGTACGCGATCGTCAACAAGCGTTTCCTGGTCGACGATCAGGCCGCCGGCAACGTGGAGATGGCGGCATGAGCCAGGTGTCGCTGGTGGGACTCGGAGCTCGGGAATCGGGCCTCGGCGTGAAGCCGAACCCGGTCGTTCGAGTGTCGCAGTTCCCGCTGTTTCGAGTCCCGAGTCCCGAGTCCCGAGTCCCGGGAGAGCCAGCATGAGCGCCCAGCCCGTCAATCCGAACCTGCCGCCGGACCACGTCACCGTCTTCATCGACGGCGTCGAGATGGCCGCGCCGAAGGGTTCGATGATCATCCAGGCCGCCGACAAGGCCGGCATCGCGATCCCGCGTTTCTGCTACCACGACAAGCTGGCGATCGCGGCGAACTGCCGCATGTGCCTGGTCGAAGTCGAGAAGATGCCGAAGCCTGCGCCGGCCTGCGCCACGCCGGTCATGGACGGCATGAAGGTCGTCACGCGCAGCGAGAAGGCGCTGAAGTCGCAGCGCAACGTGATGGAGTTCCTGCTGGTCAACCATCCGCTCGACTGCCCGATCTGCGATCAGGGCGGTGAGTGCGAACTGCAAGATCTGTCGATGGGCTACGGCCGTTCGGTCAGCCGCTTCTCCGAGCGCAAGCGCGTGGTGCCCGACGAGGACATCGGCCCGCTGGTCGCCACCGAGATGACCCGCTGCATCCAGTGCACGCGCTGCGTGCGCTTCACCGCCGAGATCGCCGGTACCTACGAGCTCGGCGGCATGTACCGCGGCGAAAACCTGCAGATCGGCACCTTCGACGGCAAGCCCCTGACCACCGAGCTGTCGGGCAACGTCATCGACGTGTGCCCGGTGGGCGCGCTGACCAACAAGGTGTTCCAGTTCAAGGCGCGTCCGTGGGAACTGACCGCGCGCGAGTCGCTTGGCTACCACGATGCCCTCGGCAGCAACCTGTTCCTGCACGTGCGCCGCGGCGACGTGCTGCGCACCGTGCCGCGCGACAACGAAGCAGTCAACGAATGCTGGCTGTCGGACCGCGACCGTTATTCGCACCAGGGCCTGTACGCGGAAGACCGCGCTCAGCGTCCCCTGGTCAAAGATAACGGCGAGTGGCGCGAAGCCTCGTGGGACGAGGCCATGGCCCGTGCCGCGAAGATCCTGGGCGACAACGGCGGCGACAACCTCGGCGTCCTCGCGCATCCGGCGACCTCGAACGAAGAGGGCGCGCTGCTCGCGCGCCTGGCCGAGGCCCTGGGTACAGGCAACCTCGATCACCGCATCTCCCAGCACGACCTGTCCGACGCCGCCGTGGCCGAGACCTTCGCCATGCCGGTCGCCGAGATCGACAAGGCCGACCTGGTGGTGATCGTCGGCAGCAACCTGCGCCACGAACTGCCGCTGGTGCATCAGCGCGTGCGCAAGGCCTTCAACCGCGGCGCCAAGGTGCACGTGGTCAATCCGGTCGACTTCGATTTCACCTTCGACATCGCCGGCAAGCGCATCGTCGCGCCGTCGCAGCTCGCCGCCGCGCTCGGCGACGAGGCGCTGCGCGAAGTCGCCAAGAACGCCACGCACGCCGCGATCATCGTCGGCGCGCTGGCCGAGAACGGCCCCTACGCCGCTGCCATCCGCGCCGCCGCGAAGGCCTTCGCCGACGCCACCGGCGCGCGTCTGTGCCGCATTCCGCAGGGCGCGAACGCGGTCGGCCTGGCCCGCCAGGGTGTGCTGCCGAGCGCACGCGATGCGCGCGGCATGCTCGACGAAGCGCGCGGCGCCTACCTTCTCTACGGCATCGAGCCGGGCCTGGATTTCGCCGACACCGCCAGTGCGCTGCGCGCGCTCGGCGCGGCCCAGGTCGTGGCCTTCAGCCATTACGCCTGCCGTTCGACCAAGGCCGTGGCCGACGTGATCCTGCCGATCGGCCTGCTACCTGAAGTCGATGCCACCCTGACCAATCTCGACGGCATCGAGCAACGCGCGGTCTCCGGCGGCAAGCTGCCGGGCGAAGCGCGTCCGGGTTGGCGCGTATTGCGCGCGCTCGGCGGCGAACTAGCCGCGAAGGGCTTCGAGTTCACCGATCTCGACGGCCTGCGCGCCGGTCTGGAAACCCGCAACGTCGTGCCGGCCGACGGCCGCGCGCCGACGGCGGCGGGCGAGGGCATGGAAGTCGCGGTCTCGACGGCGATCTACCGCAGCGACGCCACCGTGCGCCGTGCGCCCGCGTTGCAGTCGCACCCGCTTAATCTTGAGCCGCGCGCAGTGCTGCATTCCAGCGATGCCGCCGCGCTCGGTTTCTCCGAGGGCGCGGTGGGCAAGTTCAGCGCCGGCGCCGGCACCGCCACGCTGCCGGTCGCGATCAGCGACAAGGTCGCGCCGGGCACGGTCTGGATCGAAAGCGGGCACGGCGCCACCGCGCCGCTCGGCACCGCCCGCGTCAACGTGGTGAAGGCATGAGCGCGATGAACACTGCCACCGCAATCGCCCAAGTGGTCGATCCCTTCCACGCCTGGCTGGAGTCGTTCGGCATGCTCGGCACGGTCGCCTGGATCGTGTTGAAGATCCTGCTGATCGCGATGCCGGTGATCATCACCGTCGCGTTTTACGTGGTCTGGGAACGCAAGCTGATCGGCTGGATGCACGTGCGCCGCGGCCCGATGTATGTCGGCATGGGCATCCTCCAGGCCTTCGCCGACGTGTTCAAGCTGCTGTTCAAAGAAGTGATCCAGCCGACCAAGGCCGAGTCTTTCCTGTACAAGCTCGCGCCGCTGCTGACCCTGGCGCCGGCGTTCGCGGCCTGGGCGGTGGTGCCGTTCGACACCAAGCTGGTGTTGTCCAACGCCAACGCCGGCCTGCTGTACCTGCTGGCGATGACCTCGCTCGGCGTGTACGGCATCATCCTGGCCGGTTGGGCGTCGAACTCGAAGTACGCCTTCCTCGGCGCGATGCGCGCCGCGGCCCAGGTGGTTTCCTACGAAATCGCCATGGGTTTCGCCATGGTCGGCGTGATGGTCGGCGCCGGCAGCCTGAACCTCACCGACATCGTGATGGCGCAGTCCGGCAACGCCGGCGCGCTGGAGTGGTTCGCGCTGCCGATGCTGCCGTTGTTCGTGGTCTATTTCATCTCCGGCGTGGCCGAAACCAACCGCGCGCCGTTCGACGTGGTCGAAGGCGAGTCGGAAATCGTCGCCGGCCACATGGTGGAGTATTCGGGGTCGGCGTTCGCGCTGTTCTTCCTGGCCGAATACGCCAACATGATCCTGATCAGCTTCCTGACCGCGCTGTTCTTCCTCGGCGGCTGGTTGAGCCCGTTCCAGGGCCTGGGCATTCCGCTGCTGTCGGTCGACGGCTGGTGGTGGCTGCTCGTCAAGGTGTTCTTCTTCGCCAGTTGCTTCATCTGGTTCCGCGCTTCGTTCCCGCGCTATCGCTACGACCAGATCATGCGTCTGGGCTGGAAGGTCTTCATCCCCTTGACCATCGCCTGGATCTGCGTGGTCGCGGTGATGGCGTACTACGGCGTGTTCCAGCCGGGACAGTGAGACAGGCATCCTAATGAACCGCATCGTTTCCTATTTCAAGAGCCTGCTCCTGATCGAGCTTGCGCAGGGCCTTGGGCTGACGCTCAAGTACCTGTTCAAGCCCAAGTACACGCTGATGTACCCGATGGAGAAGACCCCGCAATCGCCGCGCTTCCGCGGCGTGCACGCGCTGCGCCGTTATCCCAACGGCGAAGAGCGCTGCATCGCCTGCAAGCTGTGCGAAGCGGTGTGCCCGGCGCTGGCGATCACCATCGACTCGGAGAAGCGCGCCGACGGCACCCGCCGCACCACGCGCTACGACATCGATCTGTTCAAGTGCATCTTCTGCGGTTTCTGCGAAGAGTCCTGCCCGGTCGACTCGATCGTGGAAACCCACATCCACGAGTATCACTTCGACCAACGCGGACAGAACATCGTCAACAAGCAGCAGCTGCTGGCCATCGGCGACCGTCTCGAAACCGAGATCGCCGAGCGCCGCGCTGCCGACGCCGCCTTCCGCTGAGTACACACGATATGGATCTCGCCCAGATCGCTTTCTTCGTCTTCGCCACCGCGGCCACGCTTGCGGCCGCGGCCGTGATCAGCGTCAAGAACCCGGTCCACGCTGCGCTCAGCCTGGTGCTGACCTTCTTCTCGGTGGCCTGCGTGTGGATCATCGCCGGCGCCGAGTTCCTCGGTGTGGCCTTGATTCTGGTCTACGTCGGCGCAGTGATGGTGCTGTTCCTGTTCGTGGTCATGATGCTCGACATCGACGTGGCGCCGCTGCGCGAAGGCTATGTCCGCTATCTGCCGTTCGGCCTGCTGGTCGCGGTGGTGATGCTGGCCGAGATGCTGACCCTGATCGGGGTCAAGGCCAACCTGGCCACGCCGCTGACCGCGGACGTTGCCGGCGCCTCCAACACCAAGTGGCTGGCGCACGCGCTGTTCACCGATTTCCTGCTGCCGTTCGAGATCGCTGCGGTGATCCTGACGGTGGCGGTGATCGCGGCGGTCATGCTGACCCTGCGCCGCCGCCCGGGCGCCAAGCACCAGAACCCGAGCGCCCAGGCCCGCGTCCGCGCCAGCGACCGCATCCGCATCGTCAAAATGCCCGCTGAAGGCAGGGATGCGGTCAAACCGGTGGTGCCGGCGCCCGCCGAGCCCGTCGCACAGGAGGCCAAGCCATGAACGAATTCTTCGGGGCCGGTCTCGCCTTAGGCCATTACCTCGCCCTCGGCGCGGTGCTGTTCTGCATCAGCGTCGCCGGCATCTTCCTCAACCGCAAGAACGTGATCGTGTTGCTGATGTCGATCGAGCTGATGCTGCTCGCGGTCAACATCAACTTCGTCGCGTTCTCGCGTCAGCTGGCCGATCCGGCCGGTCAGGTGTTCGTGTTCTTCATCCTGACCGTCGCCGCCGCCGAGGCCGCCATCGGCCTGGCGATCCTGGTCACGCTGTTCCGCAACCGGCGCACGATCAACGTCGCTGAAATCGACACGATGAAAGGCTGATCCGGCATGGAACCCGCAATCTCCAAGTCCATCCTGCTGGCGATCGTGCTCGCGCCGCTGCTCGGCTCGATCATCGCCGGCCTGTTCGGACGCAAGGTCGGCCGCGCCGGCTCGCACACGATCACTATCCTCGGCGTCGCCGCGAGCTGCGCGATGTCGGTGTACGTGCTCTGGCAGCTGGCCGGGCAGGGCGCCTCGCCGTTCAACGAGAACGTCTATACCTGGTTCCAGGTCGGCGGCTATGAGGCCCACGTCGGCTTCATGATCGACAAGCTGACCGCGATGATGATGGTGGTCGTCACCTTCGTCTCGCTGTTGGTCCATGTCTACACCATCGGCTACATGGCCGACGACCCGGGTTATCAGCGCTTCTTCAGCTACATCTCGCTGTTCACCTTCTCGATGCTCATGCTGGTCATGAGCAACAACTTCCTGCAGCTGTTCTTCGGCTGGGAAGCGGTAGGTCTGGTGTCGTACCTGCTGATCGGTTTCTGGTTCAAGAAGCCGACTGCGGTGTTCGCCAACATGAAGGCGTTCCTGGTCAACCGGGTCGGCGACTTCGGCTTTCTGCTCGGCATCTGCGCGGTGATGTGGGCGCTGGGTTCGCTCGACTACGGCACCGTGTTCGCCAACGCGCCGACCCTGGCCGACCGCACCATTCAGATTTGGGGCGGCGAGCACCCGATCGTCTGGTCGCTGCCGACGGTGATCTGCATCTGTCTGTTCATCGGCGCGATGGGCAAGTCGGCGCAGGTACCGCTGCACGTGTGGCTGCCCGACTCGATGGAAGGCCCGACCCCGATCTCGGCGCTGATCCACGCCGCGACGATGGTCACCGCCGGCATCTTCATGGTCGCGCGCATGTCGCCGCTGTTCGAGCTGTCGCAGACGGCGCTGAACTTCGTGCTCTTCATCGGCGCGACCACCGCGTTCTGGACCGGCCTGATCGGCATCGTCCAGAACGACATCAAGCGCGTGGTCGCGTACTCGACCCTGTCGCAGCTGGGCTACATGACCGTCGCGCTCGGCGTGTCGGCGTATTCGGCCGCGGTCTATCACCTGATGACCCACGCCTTCTTCAAGGCGCTGCTGTTCCTCGCCGCCGGCTCGGTCATCATCGGCATGCACCACGAGCAGGACATGCGCAAGATGGGCGGCCTGCGCAAGTACATGCCGATCACCTACTGGACCAGCCTGCTCGGCACGCTGGCCCTGGTCGGCACGCCGTTCTTCGCCGGTTTCTACTCGAAGGACACCATCATCGAGGCCGCGCACCACGCCGCGCACGGCGAGCACGCCAACTGGGTCGCCCAGTACGCCTATTGGGCGGTGCTGCTCGGCGCCTTCGTGACCGCGTTCTACAGCTTCCGCTTGCTGTACATGACCTTCCACGGCAAGGAGCGTTTCCGCGACGCGCATGCCGAACACGGTCACGACGCGCACCAAGACGACCACGCCGCGCACGCCCATGACGATCATGGTCACGGCAAACACGACGACCACGCGCACGACGACCACGGCCACCATGGTCCGCACGAGCCGCACGAATCGCCGTGGGTGGTCACCGTGCCGCTGATCCTGCTGGCGATCCCGTCGGTGCTGATCGGCTTCTTCACCGCCGGCCCGATGCTGTTCGGCACCGACTGGCTGGACTACAAGGTCAAGCAGCTGCCGTTCTTCCTCGGCGCGATCGACCTCGACGCCGCCCGCGACACCATCGCGATGGTCGGCGAGGAGGCCTGGCACGGCCCGGTGGCGTTCGCGCTGCACGGCTTCCAGGCGCCGGCGTTCTGGCTGGCCTTCTCGGGCTTCGCCCTGGCCACGGTCATGTACTGGTGGAAGCCGGAACTGCCGGCCAAGGCGCGCAAGCTGTTCGCGCTGCCGGTGCGCATCCTCGAGAACAAGTACGGCATGGACAATCTCTGGATCGACGGCTTCGCCGCCGGCGGCGTGGGCATCGGCAAGGCCTCGCGCGCGGTCGACAGCAAGTTGATCGACGGCGCCGTCGTCAACGGCGGCGCGGGCCTGGTCGGCTTCGTCGCCAACCTGACCCGCCGCGTCCAATCCGGTTATCTCTACCACTACGCCTTCGCGATGATCCTCGGCCTGATTGCATTGCTCGCCGTCGTCATCCGGTTCTGGCACTAATCCGACAAGGACACCCGACGTGAGCCCCGTGCCCTTGCTTAGCATTCTGATCTGGCTGCCGATCCTCGGCGGTTTCGCCACCCTCGCGTTCGGCAACGAGCGCGCCAACGCCGCGCGTTGGTTCGCCCTGGTGGTGGCCCTCGTCACCCTCGGCCTGAGCGTGATGATGTTCACCCACGCCGATTTCGGTAGTGCGGCGATGCAGTTGGTCGAAGACCACGCCTGGATCCCGACCTACGCCATCCGCTACCACCTCGGCGCGGACGGCATCTCGGCGGCGCTGATCGCGCTGACCACCTTGACCTCGACCCTGGTGCTGATCAGCGCCTGGACCTCGATCGACAAGCGCGTCAGCCAGTACTACGCCGCCTTCCTGATCCTCGAAGGCCTGATGGTCGGTGTGTTCTCGGCCCTGGACGCGATGCTGTTCTACGTGTTCTTCGAGGGCATGCTGATCCCGATGTTCATCATCATCGGCGTCTGGGGCGGCCCGCGCCGCGTCTACGCGTCGGTGAAGTTTTTCCTGTACACCTTCCTCGGCTCGGTGTTCATGCTGGTCGGGTTGATCTACCTGTACCTGAAGGGCGGCAGCTGGCAGTTGGCCGACATGTACGCGCTGCAGCTCAACGCGACCGAGCAGATGTGGATCTTCTTCGGCTTCCTGATCGCCTTCGCGGTCAAGGTGCCGATGTTCCCGGTCCACACCTGGTTGCCAGACGCGCACGTCGAGGCGCCGACCGCCGGTTCGGTGATCCTGGCCGCGATCATGCTGAAGATCGGCGGCTACGGTTTCCTGCGTTTCGTCCTGCCGATCGTGCCGGACGCCGGCCACGAGTGGGCCTGGCTGGTGATCGCGCTGAGCCTGATCGCGATCATCTACGTCGGCATGGTCGCCCTGGTCCAGGACGACATGAAGAAGCTGATCGCGTATTCGTCGGTCTCGCACATGGGCTTCGTCACCCTGGGCACCTTCATCGCTTTCGCCCTGGTCCACAACGGCGATGCGCACGGCACCGATGCCGCGCGCCTGGGCCTGCAGGGCGCGATGGTGCAGATGATCAGCCACGGCTTCGTGTCGGGCGCGATGTTCACCTGCGTCGGCGTGCTCTACGACCGCATGCACAGCCGCATGATCAAAGACTACGGCGGCGTCGCCAACGTGATGCCGTGGTTCGCCGCGTTCGTGGTGCTGTTCGCGATGGCCAACTCCGGCCTGCCGGGCACTTCGGGTTTCGTCGGCGAGTTCATGGTCATCGTGGCCAGCTTCCAGCAGCATCCGCTGATCGCGTTCGGCGCGGCCACCACTCTGATCGTCGGCGCCGGCTACACCCTGTGGCTGGTCAAGCGGGTGATCTGGGGCGATGTCGGCAACGCCCACGTCGCCGAGCTCGAGGACATCAACCCGCGCGAAGCGCTGGTGTTGGGCGTGTTCGCGGCCGGCGTGCTGGTGCTCGGCCTGTGGCCGAAGCCGCTGACCGACCTGATGGAACCCGCGATCGCGAACCTGGCCAGCCAGATCGTCGCCAGCAAGCTGTAAGCGGAACGCGGGCCCAGGCCCGCATTCCTAGAAGTGAGTAGCAGCGAGTAGTGAGGAACGAGAGGGAAGCGCGAATGTCCGCCGCTCACTTCTCACTCCTCTCCACTCGCTCCTAGAGCAAGGCTCGAATGAGCCGGATCCGCCAAGAGATTCACTAATGAACATGCCCGTACGGACCATCGCCGATCTGATGCCCCTGCTGCCCGAACTGGTGGTGATCATCGGCGCGTTCGCGCTGCTGATGCTCGATCTGTTCATCGAGGAGCGCAACCGCATCGTTTCCCACGTGTTCGCGATCGTCGTGGTCGCGGTGGCGACGGCGCTGATCGCCTTCGACGTCGGCGGGCAGGGCACGGTGCTCAGCGGCATGTTCGTGCGCGATACCGCCGCCGACGGCCTCAAGCTCGGCATCGGCGTGGTCGGCATCCTGTCGATGATCTACACCTGGCCCTACCTGCGCTCGCGCGGCCTGTACAAGGGCGAAGTCGCGGTGCTGATGCTGTTCGCCATCGCCGGCATGATGCTGCTGGTCTCGGCCGGCAGCCTGGTCATGGTCTATCTCGGCCTGGAAATGCTGGCCCTGTGTTCCTACGCGCTGGTCGCGGTGGACCGCGACAGCCCCTTGGCCTCGGAAGCGGCGATCAAGTACTTCGTGCTCGGCGCGCTGGCCTCGGGCCTGCTGCTGTACGGCCTGTCGCTGATCTACGGCGCCACCGGCAGCCTGATGCTCGACCAGATCGCGATCGCGGCCCAGGTCGGCCCGTCCTCGCTGATGATGATCACCGGCGTGGTGTTCGTGGTCGCCGGCATCGCCTTCAAGTTCGGCGCGGCGCCGTTCCACATGTGGCTGCCCGACGTCTACCAGGGCGCGCCGACCCCGATCACCTTGTTCATCGGTTCGGCGCCGAAGCTAGCCGCGTTCGGCATGACCTACCGTCTGCTCGAAGTCGGCGCGGCGGGGCAGGAGGACCACTGGCGCCTGCTGCTGGCCGGCCTGGCCGTGCTGTCGCTGGCGATCGGCAACCTCAGCGCGCTGGTCCAGACCAACCTCAAGCGCCTGCTGGCGTATTCGACGGTCTCGCACGTCGGCTTCCTGTTCCTCGGCATGGCCGGCGGCGGTTCGCAGGGCTTCGCCGCGGCGATGTTCTATGCGATCAGCTATGCGCTGATGTCGGCGGCGGCGTTCGCGGCGATCATCGTCATGTCCGGGCGCGGTTTCGACGCCGACAAGATCGACGACTACAAGGGCCTCAACGCGCGCAGTCCGTGGCTGGCCGGCATGGTCCTGTGCGTGATGGCCTCGCTGGCCGGCCTGCCGCCGTTCCTCGGCTTCTGGGCCAAGTTGGCGGTGCTGAAGGCCGCGCTGCAGGGCGACATGCTGTGGCTGGCGATCGTGGGCATCGTGTTCGCGGTGATCGGCGCGTTCTACTACCTGCGCGTGATCAAGGCGATGTACTTCGACGAGCCCGACGGCAAGATGCCGGCGCCGAGCGACGACCGCCCGCTGCGCGTGGTGTTCGGCGTCAACGCGCTGGCGCTGCTGGCGCTGGGCCTGGCCTGGAACCCGATCATGGACTGGTGCATGCGCGCGTTCCCGTCCTGATCGACGGCGGCATTCGAAACCTTCGATAGTTTCAGCATCGGGCCGGCTTTCGCCGGCCCGATGCATTTGTGGCGCGCGATTCTCGCGGCTGCGCGGCGGTCTCAGCGCGTCGCCGGCTGAAGCGGGGAGTGTCGCGGGATTCGGGCCTGTGATTCGCGGGAGAAGGCTAGGGAAGCTGCAGACGGCATCGAAAGCAGCTGCGCCGGACTCGTTTGGGTTTTCGACCCTGCTTTCTGCCGTCATCCCCGCGCAGGCGGGCTCCGCCTTACTTCGGCGGAGCCGAATATCCAGGGCTTTATCGCGACATGGCTCTGAAGTCTCTGCGGCCCGGCCAGGGCGCTATGCGCCCTGGCGTTCATGGATGCGCGAGCCAATGGCTCGCAAGCGCATCCATTCACCCCCGCGTTCGCGGGGACGACGGGCTGGGTGAACTGGGAGAGAGCGACGGGGCTTCGTCACAGACGCCCACTGGGCGCCCGTTGCGAGGACGTTGAATGCACAGGCCCACCAAGCCCAGCATGGCCTGGCGTTGAAATCTGCGACAGGTTTTTGCGTCGGCCCGAACCGATTGCAACGCTCATCGCAAAAAAGACTTGAAAATATTTGAATGCGCATTAAGATTGCGGCCTGCACCAACGCCGCGAAGTCCCCAGGGATGCCGCCGGTTTAATTGCAGCGGTAAGCGGCAATCATGAAGATCTGATTGCAGGCTTGCAGAAAGTAACGCCGGCCGTTATGATGGTCGGCCTGATGCGGGGTGGAGCAGTCTGGCAGCTCGTCGGGCTCATAACCCGAAGGTCGCAGGTTCAAATCCTGCCCCCGCTACCAGCTTCGGCTGGCGAATCGAAAGCCTCACTTGAGGCTTTCTTTTTTGGCCGCGAAGCTCGGGCTTTGTGATCGCGCTCTGCTCGCGCGAACACACCGAAATCCAGTTGTACGGACAAGGGGCCCGATGGGCCCCTTGTTGTTTTTGGGTTTCCGGAAGCTTCGTTCGAAGCGCCGTCCCGCGCCGGTCTTGCGCTTGCGGACCGCGCGGCGGGATGAAAGCGGAAACATTGCGTATCGAAGATTGGTTACACCAGTCGCAACCCCCGAGTCAGGAGTCAGCGCGTGACGGACAAGGCAACGCAAATCGCTGCATTGCTCGCCCCGACGGTGGAGTCGTTGGGCGTGGAATTGCTCGGCGTGGAATATCTGCCGGCCGCCGGCAATGCCGTGCTGCGCATCTATATCGATGTGCCCGCCGATGAAGCGGTCGCTGGCGCCGATGGCGCCGAGCCGCGTTCGGTTTCGATCGAAGACTGCGAAGCGGTGAGCCGCGAAGTGTCGGCGCAGCTCGATGTCGAAGATCCGATCAGCAGCAACTACACCCTCGAAGTGTCGTCGCCGGGCATCGACCGCCCGCTGTTCACGCTCGAGCATTACCGTCGCCTGATCGGCGAAACGGTCAAGGTCGCCCTCAAGCTGCCGCACGAAGGCCGCCGTCGTCTGCAGGGCCAGATCGTCGCCATCGAGGGCGAGCAGGTCGTGTTCACGGTCGAGGCCGCGACGTTCACCGTGCCGTTCTCGAACATCGACAAAGGCCGCCTGGTGCCGGATTGGGCCGCGCTCGGCCTGGCTCCGAGCAAGGGCGAGCCGCAAGGCGCGCCGGCCAAGGGCCGACCCAAGAACAAGTCCTCGAAGGCCAAGCCTCCGAAGAAGAAGTGATCGGAACGATTCAGATTCAGCCAATTACCAATCCCAATAGCCGGCGGCTGCGAGCCGACCCGTGCGGAGTGACGAAATGAGCAAGGAACTGTTGCTGGTAGTGGACGCGGTGGCCAACGAGAAGGGCGTGCCGCGCGAAGTGATCTTCGAGGCCATCGAGGCCGCGTTGGCTTCGGCCGCGAAGAAGCGCTACCACGATGAGGACGTGCTGGTCCGCGTCAGCATCGACCAGAAGGACGGCAGCTACGAGACCTTCCGCCGCATGGAAGTCGTCGCCGACGACGTGGTCATGGAATCGCCGGACCGCCAGATCCGCCTGATGGACGCGATCGACGAAGTCGAAGGCGTGGAAGTCGGCGACTACATCGAAGAACAGATCGAAAACCCGGATTTCGGCCGCATTGCCGCCCAGGCCGCCAAGCAGGTCATCGTCCAGCGCGTGCGCGAAGCCGAGCGCGCCCAGGTCGTGGACCAGTGGAAGGACCGCGTCGGCGAGCTGGTCACCGGCATCGTCAAGCGCGTGGAGCGCGGCAACATCTACGTCGACCTGGGCGGCAACGCCGAGGCGATCATCCCGAAGGACAAGGGCATCCCGCGCGACGTGCTGCGCGCCGGCGACCGCGTGCGCGGCTTCCTGTTCGACGTGCGCACCGAGCCGCGCGGCCCGCAGTTGTTCATCAGCCGCGCCGCACCCGAATTCATGATGGAACTGTTCAAGCTCGAAGTGCCGGAAGTCGGCCAGGGCCTGGTCTCGATCAAGGCCTGCGCACGCGATCCGGGCGACCGCGCCAAGATCGCCGTGCTCGCCCACGACAACCGCACCGATCCGATCGGCGCCTGCATCGGCATGCGCGGTTCGCGCGTGCAGGCGGTGTCCAACGAACTCAACGGCGAGCGCGTCGACATCGTGCTGTGGTCGGACAACCCGGCCCAGTTCGTCATCAACGCGATGGCGCCGGCGGAAGTGCAGTCGATCATCGTCGACGAAGAAAAGCATTCGATGGACCTGGCCGTGGCTGAAGACCGCCTGGCCCAGGCGATCGGCAAGGGCGGCCAGAACGTGCGCCTCGCCAGTCGCCTGTCGGGCTGGCAGCTCAACGTCATGACCCAGGACCAGGTCACGGCGAAGTCCGAGGCCGAACAGTCCTCGGCCCGCCAGCTGTTCCAGGACAAGCTCGAGGTCGACGAGGAAATCGCCGGCATCCTGGTCTCGGAAGGCTTCAGCACGGTCGAGGAAATCGCCTACGTGCCGGTCGGCGAGCTGCTGGCGGTGGAGGGCTTCGACGAGGACATCGTCGAGGAACTGCGCGCCCGCGCCCGCGACGCCCTGCTCAACGAGGCGCTGGCCGCCGAGGAAGAGCTCGACGAGCACCAGCCCGCCGCCGACCTGCTGTCGCTGGCCGGCATGGACGAATCGCTGGCCTTCACGCTCGCCTCGCGCGGCGTGGTCACGCGCGACGACCTGGCCGACCTGGCGACCGACGAGCTGACCGATATCGAAGGCGTCGACGAGGAACGTGCCGCCGCCCTGATCATGGAAGCGCGCAAGCACTGGTTCGAATGAGGTGACACACGTCGCAAGAGGCTCAAAGAGCGTCTTGCGGCACACCGAGACCGGCCTGGCCGGCCTCGGATTCGCAGGATCGGGCATCGGCCCGGTCCGCGGGCAGGCCAAAAAGGTCTGTGCGAGCCGGTCGTGCGGCGCGCGCGGAGCTAGAATGGCGCCATCACGCGCGGGACTCGTCCCGCGCCACGAGGACACGGAAACCGAATGTCGCAGCAAACCACCATCCGCAAGCTGGCCGAACTGGTGAACACGCCGGTCGAGAAGTTGCTGGAACAGCTGGCCGAGGCCGGCATGAAGTTCAGCGGCCCCGACCAGGTCGTGACCAGCATCGAAAAAGTCAAGCTGCTCGGCTTCCTCAAGCGCGCTCACGGCAAGGTCGACAAGCCGGCCGAGACCGACGAGGCGGCGAAGAAGATCACGCTCAATCGCAGCCGCAAGCAGGAAATCACCGTCGGTGGCGGCAAGAACCGCACCACCGTCGACGTGGTCGTGCGCAAGAAGGTGACGCTGGTGAAGCCGAACGAATCCGGCCAATCCATCTCGCCGGACGACGAGCGCGCCGAGATCCTGCGCAAGCTCGAAGAGTCCAAGCAGCGCAACCTCGCCGAACAGCAGCGCCTGGCCGCCGACGACCAGCGTCGCGCCGACGCGGCCGATGCGGTGCGTCGCGCCGCCGAGGAGGCCGCGCGCGCCAAGGCCGAGCAGGCCGAGGAAGAGCAGAAGACCAAGCTCGCCGACGCCAGCGTCGTCGTCGCGGCCGCCGAGGCGGCTGCAGAGACGACCACGGCCGTACGCAAGCCGCCGGCGACCCACGGTCACGGCCATCCGAAGCCGGCCGCGCCGGCTCCGGCCCGGGTCGACCACAACGCGCCGCGCCACAAGACCCGCGGCTCGCACGCGATGGTCGCCGGCGTCGAGGACGACGATGCGGCCAACCGCTTCGCCGGCCAGCTGCACCTGAGCGCTTCCGACCGCGCCCGCCGCACCAGCAGCTCGCGCGGCAAGTCGCGGCCGCAGCCGCGCCGCCAGTCCGAGCAGTCGCGTTCCGGCGGCGGCCAGCACGGCTTCTCGCGTCCGACCGCACCGATCGTGCGCGAAGTCGCGATCGGCGAGACCATCACGGTCGCCGATCTGGCCCAGAAGCTCGCCCTCAAGGGCGGCGATGTGGTCAAGGCGCTGTTCAAGATGGGCGTCATGGCGACTATCAACCAGAGCATCGACCACGACACCGCCGCGTTGGTGACCGAAGAACTCGGCCATACCGTCGTGCGCACCAACGCCAATGCCGCCGAGGACGCGCTGATCGCGCATGCCGAGGAAGTGCAGGGCGACAAGGTCGCGCGTCCGCCGGTGGTGACGATCATGGGTCACGTCGACCACGGCAAGACCTCGCTGCTCGACTACATCCGCCGTACCAAGGTCGCCTCGGGCGAAGCCGGCGGCATCACCCAGCATATCGGCGCTTACCACGTCGAAACCGCGCGCGGCGTGATCAGCTTCCTGGACACCCCGGGCCACTCCGCCTTCACCTCGATGCGTGCGCGCGGCGCCAAGCTGACCGACATCGTGGTGCTGGTGGTCGCCGCCGACGACGGCGTCATGCCGCAGACCAAGGAAGCCGTGCAGCACGCCAAGGCGGCCGGCGTGCCGCTGATCGTGGCGATCAACAAGATCGACAAGTCCGGCGCCGACCCGCTGCGGGTCAAGAACGAACTGCTCGCCGAGGGCATCGTCGCCGAAGATTTCGGCGGCGAGACCCAGATGGTCGAGCTGTCGGCCAAGACCGGCGACGGCGTCGACGATCTGCTCGACGCGATCTCGCTGCAGGCCGAAGTGCTGGAACTGCGTGCGGTGCCGATCGGCCGCGCCACCGGTACGGTGATCGAGTCCGCGCTCGACAAGGGCCGCGGCCCGGTCGCGACCGTGCTGGTCCAGCAGGGTCAGCTCAAGAAGGGCGACTACCTCGTCTGCGGCGTGCAGTACGGCCGCGTGCGTGCGTTGTTCGACGAGACCGGTACGCAAGTGGAGTTCGCCGGTCCGTCTATCCCGGTGCAGGTGCTCGGCCTGTCCGGCGTGCCGGATGCCGGCGACGACTTCGTGGTCGTCGAGGACGAGCGTCTGGCCAAGGACGTCGCCCAGCAGCGCGACGCCAAGCGCCGCGAGTCGCGCCTGGTCGCCGCTGCCGGCAACCGCATGGAAGACATCATGGCCCAGATGGGCAAGGGCGAGGGCCAGCTGAGCCTCAACCTGGTCATCAAGGCCGACGTGCAGGGTTCGGTCGAAGCGCTGCGCCAGTCGCTGATGGCGTTGTCCAACGATCAGATCCGTATCAACGTGATCAGCTCCGGCGTCGGCGGCATCACCGAGTCCGACGCGAACGCGGCGGCCACGGCCAAGGCCACGGTGATCGGCTTCAACGTCCGTGCCGACGCCTCCGCGCGCCGCATCATCGAAGGCAACGGCGTCGACCTGCGTTACTTCTCGATCATCTATGACGTGATCGACCAGGTGAAGCAGGTGGCTTCCGGCATCCTCGGCGTGGAAATCCGCGAAGAGATCATCGGTATCGCCGAAGTGCGCGACGTGTTCCGCAGCTCCAAGTTCGGCGCGGTCGCCGGTTGCATGGTGGTCGAAGGCGTGGTCAAGCGCAGCAAGCCGATCCGCGTGTTGCGCGACAACGCCGTGGTGTTCGAGGGCGAGCTGGAATCGCTGCGCCGCTTCAAGGAAAACGTCGACGAAGTCCGCAACGGCACCGAATGCGGTATCGGCGTGAAGGCGTACAACGACGTCAAGCCGGGCGACCAGATCGAGTGCTTCGAGCGAATCGAAGTGCAGCGCACGCTGTAAAAGCCAGGAGCGAGTGGGGAGAAGTGAGAAACGAGCAAGGCTCTTTGTCGCAACTCCCCGATTTTTCGCTCTAAAAAAGCAGGAGTAAGCGGAGACCAGCGAGAGCGAGCCAACACTCGTCATCGCGACTCTCCGCTTTCTCGCTTTACCCGCTCTTCACTCCTCCAGACTCTTTTCTCGCTTTATGCCTAGCAGCAAATCGTTCCACCGTACCGACCGCGTTTCCGCCCAGCTCCGCCGCGAGCTCGGGACGCTGGTGCATGAGGCCGTGCGCGAGCACAACCTGCCGTCGGTGAGCGTCTCCGACGTCGAGGTCTCGCGCGACCTGGCCCACGCCAAGGTGTTCGTGACTGCGCTGCAGGCCGAACGTTCCAAGGAGGCCGTCAAGGCGCTCAAGGAGCTCTCGCGCGAGCTGCGTTACCAATTGGGCCGGGCGATGAAGCTGCGCCACGTGCCCGAACTGCATTTCCATTACGACGATTCGGTCGATCGCGGCGAACGCATCGGCATCCTGCTGCGCGATCTGCCGCCGCTGGAAGCCGAAGCCGAGGGCGAACCAGCCGCCGCCAGCGACGCCGACGGCGACGACAAGCCCGAGTAAGCGCGGGCCTCGTTCGCGGGCCCGCTCGCTCGATCGGAGCGCCGCCACCGAGGGGCTGGGCCTGCGGCGTGCCGTCATGGCGCTGCCGTCCGGCCGCAATCGCAGACGAGTTTCCCGCGGCGATGCCGCTGCAACGAATACCTCCGGCGCCTCCCGCCGGCGCCCCGGCCGCCCCTTCGCGCGGTGGTTTTTTTCCCTTCTTTCTTGCCCGAGCAGGAGCCATCGCATGTCGCAGCCACCGCCGCGTTACGGCGCGCCGATCTCGTTAGCGACCGCGGGCCGGGTCATGCGCGCCGCGCAGGCCGAGGCCGAACGCCTGCAATGGCCGATGGTCATCGCGATCGTCGACAGCGGCGGCCATCTGGTGATGTTGCACAAGCTCGATCAGGCGCAATATGGCAGCATTCCCGTGGCCCAGGCCAAGGCCGAGACGGCGGTCAAGTTCCGCCGTCCGACCAAGGCGTTCGAAGATGCGGTCGCCGCCGGCGGATTGGGCTTGCGACTGCTCGGAATCGATGGTCTGTTGCCGTTGGATGGCGGGCTGCCCCTGATCGTGGGCGGCGAGTTGATCGGTGCGATCGGCGTGTCCGGGATGCAGGCGGTTCAGGACGCGCAAATCGCGCAGGCAGGGGCGGACGGCTTGCTTGAACACCACGCGTAAACGCAATTGGCGCAACGTCGACGGCTTGCTGCTGCTCGACAAGCCCCCCGGCATCAGCTCCAACCAGGCGCTGCAGCATGCACGGCATTTGTTTCGTGCGGAAAAGGGCGGCCACACCGGCAGCCTCGACCCGCTCGCGACCGGCCTGTTGCCGCTGTGCTTCGGCGAAGCGACCAAGATCGCCGGGCTGCTGCTCGGCGCACGCAAGGCCTACAGCGCGACCGCGGTGCTGGGCCTGACCACCGACAGCGACGACGCCGACGGCGCGCCCCTGCTCGAACGTCCCGTGCCCGAATTCGACGACGCCGCGATCGAGGCCGCCCTGGTGCCCTTGCGCGGCCCGATCCGCCAGCGCGCGCCGATCTACTCGGCGCTCAAGCAGGGCGGCGAACCGCTGTACGCAAAGGCCCGTCGCGGCGAAATCATCGAAGCGCCGGAGCGCGACGTCGTCGTCCACTCCTTGACCGTGACCGGCCGCGACGGCCCGCGCCTGGAACTGCATATCGAATGCGGTTCCGGCACCTACGTGCGCAGCCTGGTCCGCGACCTCGGCGAAGTCCTCGGTTGCGGCGCTCACGTCGCGACCCTGCGTCGACTGTGGGTCGAGCCGTTCATGCAGCCGCGCATGATCACCCTCGACGCGCTGCGCGAACTGGCCGAGCAGGGCAGCGACCCCGCCCTCGACGCCTGCCTGCTGCCGATCGAGGCCGGTTTGACCGGCTTCGGCCGGGTCAGCCTGGATTCGACCGCGGCCGAGCGCCTCGGCCATGGTCAGGCGGTCAACTGCGAGCCGGGCGAGCCGGGCTTGGTGGCGGTGTTCGGCGAAGCCGGGCGCTGCCTTGGGCTGGGCCTGCGCCAGGCCGAAGGGCGACTGCAGCCGCAACGGCTGTTTCGCTGGGCGGCGCAAGGCGGCTGAGTGCCTGCCGCGGGGCGGCAGCTTCCACAGAACCGAATCGGAACCGGCAGGGGCGGCCATGAAATCAATCGTTTTTGGGTGGCTTGCCGGTTTGCTGGCGATCGCTACTCCGGTATTCGCCGGTGAGCCCGAATGGCTGCAGCGTCTCGACCGCAGCCGCCCGGAAACGGTCGCCGAACAGGCGCGCCAATGCGCCGTCTCCAACGACGCGCTGTGCGCCGCCTATCTCGCCGATCCAGCGGTGCTCAGGGACATCCGTGAGGTGTTCACGGAGGTGTTCGAGCGGGTCGAACCCGAATTCATCCCCTCGGTGTTCCTGGAGGTGTTGGGCGACAAGACGCCTGGGGAACTGAAGACGCTGGACGATGCCCAATTCTTCGCGACCTTCCTGGCGGGCCTCACCCGGCAGCCTGGGATGCAGCGGGTGAAGAGTCTGAATCTCATCGGAGGCCTCTACGAGGGGGACGAGCTGTATCACGTGCTGGGCCGGGCGACTTATGACGCACGCGGTGGGGACGACCCGGCCTGGGAAATGCGGGTCATCAGTCTGGGCAAGGTCGACGGGCGTTGGCGGCTGCAGCCGCCCAAGGATTTCCAGCAAATACGCCACATGCTGAAACGACTGCGTTCGCGGCCGGATTCGCGGCCAGACAGTCCCTGGGCCCCGCAGGCGGCCGAGCCGGCGGCGGAAGAGGCCGCGCAGGCGCCGCCGACGCGAGCCGGCGGTCGTTAACTGAACGGGTGTCGTGGCGGTCCGGCCGGTCCCGCGCAGTGGCCCACGGGTCGCATTCGCCGCCGCAGGCTGGTACAATCCCGCCGCTTTTCAAGCACTTCCAAACGGGACCTGCTTGGGCGGCAATCCTTACTTAAGCAAGCGGCGGGCCAGGCGGTGCGTCGGAGCGTTTTTTTCGCGACCGATTCGCTTCTGCGGGCCCCGCATCTATAGAGAACATAAGTCATGTCGATCGACACCAGCAAGATCATTGAAGACAACAAGCGCGGCGCCGCCGACACCGGTTCGCCGGAAGTCCAGGTCGCCCTGCTCACCGCTCGCATCGAGTTGCTCACCGGCCACTTCAAGCAGCACAAACAGGATCACCACAGCCGCCGCGGCCTGCTGATGATGGTCAACCGTCGTCGCAGCCTGCTTGACTATCTCAAGCGCAAAGACGGCGATCGTTACAAGGCTCTGATCGAAAAGCTCGGTCTGCGCCGCTAACCGGACACCCAACCGCGGCGCAGCGATGCGCCGCGGTTTGTTTTGGCGGGCATGAAAACCCGCGTGGCGCTGCAGGACGCAACGCCGCCTGCGCTTGATGAGCGCATGGCTTCGACCTGGCGAAACCGGGTCACGTGCAACGCGGCCGGTCGGACCGGCGCAACGCACACCCACCTATCGGTCGCCGGCGCCGGCGACCGACCGGAGCGGGGCAAGGGCCCCGACCGGAACGCATAGATACCGAAGGAACCCACCCGTGGCAAAAATTACCAAGACCTTCCAATACGGCAACCATCAGGTGACCCTGGAGACCGGCGAAATCGCCCGTCAGGCCGGCGGCGCCGTCATCGTGAAGATGGAGGACACCGTGTTGCTGGTGACGGCCGTCGCCGCCAAGAGCGCGCGCGAAGGCCAGGACTTCTTCCCGCTCACCGTGGATTACCAGGAGAAGTTCTACGCCGGCGGTCGCATCCCGGGCGGCTTCTTCAAGCGCGAAGGCCGTGCGACCGAGAAGGAAACGCTGATCTCGCGCCTGATCGACCGTCCGATCCGTCCGCTGTTCCCGGAGGACTACCGTAACGAAGTCCAGATCATCGCCACGGTCATGTCGATGAATCCGGAAATCGACGGCGACATCCCGGCCCTGATCGGTGCCTCGGCCGCGCTCGCGCTGGCCGGCACCCCGTTCCAGGGCCCGATCGGCGCGGCCAAGGTTGGTTACAAGAACGGCCAGTACCTGCTCAACCCGACCGCGGCCGAGCTGGCCGAGTCCGAGCTCGAGCTTGTCGTCGCCGGCACCTCGAACGCGGTGCTGATGGTCGAATCCGAAGCCAAGATGCTGTCCGAGGACGTCATGCTCGGCGCGGTGATGTTCGGCCATCGCGAAATGCAGAAGGTCATCAACATCATCAACGAGCTCGTCGTCGAAGCCGGCACCAAGCCGTCGACGTGGGAAGCTCCGGTCAAGAACGACGCGCTGATCGCTGCGCTGACGGAAGCGGTCGGCGGGCAACTTGCGCAGGCCTTCATGGTCCGCGACAAGCTGCAGCGCCGCGACGCCATCGGCGCGATCAAGAAGGACGTGCTGCAGCGCCTGGCCGGCCGCGCCGAAGCCGACGGCTGGAGCACCTCGGAGCTGTCGAAGGAATTCGGCGAGCTCGAGTACCAGACCATGCGCAACTCGGTGCTCGACACCAAGGTCCGCATCGACGGCCGCGCCCTCGATACCGTGCGTCCGATCGCCTCGCGCGTCGGCGTGCTGCCGCGTACCCACGGCTCCTCGCTGTTCACCCGCGGCGAGACCCAGGCCATCGTGGTCGCCACCCTCGGCACCGCGCGCGACGGTCAGATCATCGACGCCGTCTCGGGCGAGTACAAGGAACACTTCCTGTTCCATTACAACTTCCCGCCTTACTCGGTCGGCGAAGCCGGCCGCATGATGGGCCCGAAGCGTCGCGAAATCGGCCACGGCCGCCTCGCCAAGCGCGGCGTGCTCGCCGTGATGCCGACGATGGAAGAGTTCCCGTACACCATCCGCATCGTCTCGGAAATCACCGAGTCGAACGGTTCGTCCTCGATGGCTTCGGTCTGCGGCAGCTCGCTGGCGCTGATGGATGCAGGCGTGCCGATCAAGGCGCCGGTCGCCGGCATCGCGATGGGCTTGGTCAAGGAAGGCGACAATTTCGTCGTCCTGTCGGACATCCTGGGCGATGAAGATCACCTCGGCGACATGGACTTCAAGGTGGCCGGCACTTCCACGGGCATCTCGGCGCTGCAGATGGACATCAAGATCCAGGGCATCACCGAAGAGATCATGAAGGTCGCGCTGGGCCAGGCGAAGGCCGGCCGTCTGCACATCCTCGGCGAGATGGCTCACGCCCTCACCGAGTCGCGCACCGAGCTGTCCGAGTACGCGCCGCGTCTGTTGACCATGAAGATCCACCCGGACAAGATCCGCGAAGTGATCGGCAAGGGCGGCTCGACCATCCAGGCGATCACCAAGGAAACCGGCACCCAGATCGATATCCAGGACGACGGCACCATCGTCATCGCTTCGGTCAATGCCGCCGCCGCGCAGGCCGCGAAGGCGCGCATCGACCAGATCGTGTCCGACGTCGAGCCGGGCCGCATCTACGAAGGCAAGGTCGCCAAGATCATGGACTTCGGCGCCTTCGTGACGATCCTGCCGGGCAAGGACGGTCTGGTTCACGTTTCGCAGATCTCCAACGAGCGCGTCGAGAAGGTCAGCGACAAGCTCAAGGAAGGCGACGTGGTCAAGGTCAAGGTGCTGGAAGTCGACAAGCAGGGCCGCATCCGCCTGTCGATGAAGGCCGTCGAAGAAGGCGAGGGCGTCGTCGCCGAGTAATCGGTAGACGTAGCCGCCGAATAATCGGCAGACACAGCGTTAGATTCGAGAAAGCGGGCTTCGGCCCGCTTTTCTTTTGCGCGTCGTTTAGCTTCGCGCCTGCGGCGGAAGCAGCCGGCGACATACCGGCAGGCATCGCCTGGGACGAGCCGCGGCGGATCGACTTGCACCGGGCCTGCGGATAGGTTTCCATCGTGGCCGGACCCTGCATCGACTGCGGTTCGACCACAGGAGAGCGCCAAGATGCGAAGGAAGCTGCTGCTAGGCCTGACGATCGCGATGCTGGCCGCGCCCGCGGCGGCGCAGTCCTCATCAACGCAAGGCGGCGCAACGCCCATCGTCGGGGCCGTAGCGGCGCCGCCCATCGTCGACATGGACGTGGTGGTGGTTTCCGGCGTGCAGCCGGGGCCCGGCCTGTGGAAATTCCACAAGGGCGACCGCGTGTTGTGGATCCTGGGGACGCTGTCGCCGCTGCCCAAGGACATCACCTGGCTGTCGCGCGACATGGACGCGGCGATAGCGCAATCCCAGCTCGCATTGCAGCCGCCGCGACTGTCGGTCAGCGCCGATATCGGTCTGTTCGCTCGCTTGTCGCTATTGCCTTCGATGCTGAAACTGCGCAAGAACCCGGACGGCGCGAAATTGCAGGACGTGCTGCCGGCGGACTTGTACGCGCGTTGGCAAGTGTTGAAGCTCAAGTACATCGGCCGCGACAACAGCGTCGAGAGCTGGCGGCCGCTGTTCGCGGCGAGCGAGCTGTATCGTGCGGCGCTGAAGAAAAGCGGTCTCGACGAAACCGGCATCGTCGGGCCGGCGATCCGCAAGGCGGTCGAGGCGGCCGGTATCGAGACGCGCTCCACCAGCCTGCCGATCAAGCTCGATGATCCGAAAAAGACCCTCAAGGCCTTCAACGCCTCCACACTCGACGACGTGGCCTGCTTCCGCAAGACCCTGGACCGGCTCGAAACCGATCTGGCGATCATGACCACGCGCGCCAATGCCTGGGCCACCGGCGACATCGACGCCCTGCGCGCGCTGCCTTACGAGGACCAGCAGGAGGCTTGCCTGAGCGCACTGACCGGTTCGGGCTTCTCGCAGAAGCTCGGCATCGACGATGTCCAGGCGCAGATGGCCGAGCATTGGTATCGCAGCGTCGACGGCGCGCTGAAGGAACAGCGGGTGGTCTTCACCATCCTGCCGATATCGCAGTTGCTCAAGACCGACGGCGTGGTCGCCAAACTGCAGGCCAAGGGCTTTGAGGTCGAGGCGCCGTAAGCGGTAGCAAGCGGTGCATGCCGGCGCCGGGACAGGTCTGTCCACTGCGCTGATACCGAGGCCGATCCGAGACCAATCCGAGGCCGATTCGAGGCCGATTCGAAACCGATCTCATCGACCCGGAAGGATGCCGGCCGGACAGCGCCGGCATCCCGCATGCCGATCAGTGTTCGAGCACGCTCACGCTGGTCACGTACTGCGAGTCGGCGGTCCACGGCGAGGGATTGCCGACGCCCAGACCGACCTGCAGGGTCTTGCCGGCGATGTTGCCGAGATCGAAGTAACGCATCGGCACCAGCGCGCCCGGGCACCAGCTGCGCGGGTTGGTGGTGGTGTTGTTGCGGAAGATGCCGGGGTTGCCGCGCGGGCTGAACTGCTCATAGCTCGCGCAGTCGATCTTGGTGCTGAAGGTCGCGATCTGCGCGCCGTTGAGCTTCACCGCGATGTTGGTGTTGGTGTACTCCTGCCCGCCGCTGGAAGCGCCGTAGCCGGCGATGCTGACGGCGAGGGTGGCGATGCCCAGGTTGGCGGTATGCGAGACGGTGGCGGTGCTGATGCTGTCGTCGGTTTCCGACGAGCGCGACAGCAGGCCGATCACGTCGGGGTCGCTGCCGGGCGTAAGCGCCTGGGTCGAGACCAGTGCCAGCGAATACTTGAAACCGACTTCGGCGATCGCCGGATCGGTCACGCCGTGCTGTTCGCAGGCATCGCCGCCGTATTGCGGGTTGGCGCCGCCGCTGATGCCGACCCAGATGTCGCGGTCGGGGTTGGCCAGTGCCGCCGCATACGGGTTCATCGGCGCATCGGGGTAGACGCGGGTCGCCTTCGCGCCCTGCCACATGTCGCTGAACGGCGAAATGAAATCGGTGAAGGTCACCCGCGGCGTGTCGACGGTCGGCGCGCTGCCCTTGGGCGTGCTGATGAAGAAGGCCGAGGCGAAGCGGTCGTAGGGATCGCACTGGGCGTGGTAGGTGATGCGCAGAGCGACGTCGTCGCCGATCTTGGCCTTCTCGGCGTCGCTGAGCTTGCGCGCGTATTCGGTGCCGCGCTTCCACATCAGCACGCCCGCGGGCGGCGTGTAGGTGGTCGGCTCGGTGCTGCGGTAGATGCCGAACTGCGGCACCTGGTCGAGCACCTGCACCAGCTTCTCGCTCGCCGGCGGCGTGTCGTGGACCTCGAACTCGTAAATGCGCGCTGCGGTGTCGCTGCCCTGGGTCGGCGTGGCGATGTTGAGGCGGACGTAGCGCGCGCTGGTCGTCGCGATGGGGTGGGTGCTGATGTTGGCGGTGTTGTTGCTCACGCTGACCGCGGTGCTCCAGGCGTTGCCGTTGGCCGAGGTCTGGATGTTGAAGCTCTTGCTGTTGAACGAAGCCGGCTCGCCGCCGGCGCCGGCGTGCTTGACCACGAAGCTCGATATCGAACGGCTGGCGCCGAGATCGACTTGCAACCAACGATTACTGGCTGCGGAACAGAACTTGTCGCTGTTGCCGCCGCCGGTGCTGCCGTTGAAGGCCTTCGCCGGCGCCTCGTTGGCGTTGCACGCGGCCGAACCGGTGGCGGGCTTGTTCAAGGCGAGGTTGGCGGCCGAGGCGGTGCCGGTGAAGCCCAGGCACAGCAGCAGGCCCGCGAATTGCAAGCTCGTGGACGGCAGGCCTGCGAACGGCAGGCCCGGCCGGGGTGGAGCGCTCTGTCTCGATTGCATGAGGATGTCCTTGATGATGCGAAGGAAGCCGGCGCAACGATCGGACGCCGCGATGACCACGGCGGTGGGCGACCCGAACGGGCCGGAACAACGGCGGGCGCCGCCGCGGCGGAAATCGATCGAAGGCGTTTAGATCGATCCAAACGCGAGATTAGTGCAGCGCGGGAGCGCGGAGCCGACCCTGAGCCCCGTCGGGAAGCGATTTAAGAGCACTCGTCCGCAGTTTCGGATCGCGGTTCGGTGGCTCGGTTCGATGGCCCGGCGCGGACGAGGCGACGCGTGCCGGCTGCGCTAGGCGTCTCCTGCACGGCATGGCAGGATTCCGCAGATGACTCATGGCGCCGACACGACGACTTACCTGCGCGACCTCGCCCGGCTGCGGCGCGTGCGCGATCGCATCGACCGCGAGTACGCGCAGCCGCTCGATGTCGAAGCGCTCGCTCACGGCGTCGGTATGTCGGCCGGGCATCTGAGCCGCCTGTTCCGCAGCGCCTATGGCGAATCGCCGTATTCGTATCTGATGACGCGGCGCATCGAGCGCGCGATGGCGCTGCTGCGCCGCGGCGACCTCAGCGTCACCGACGTCTGCTTCGAGGTCGGCTGCGCATCGCTGGGCACCTTCAGCACGCGTTTCGCCGAACTGGTCGGCGTGCCGCCGAGCGTCTATCGGCGCGACGCCGCGCAGGCGACGGAAGGGCTGCCGCCGTGCGTGGAAAAGCAGGTGACCCGGCCGGTGCGGAATCGCGAAACCACGGAGTCGGGCAGCGCCTGAGGTCGTCGCGCTTGGTTCTTGATGGGTCGATGCCTCGCTGACCGTTGCCGCGCGGTCGCGGCTTGCGCCGCTCCCGTTCCTCGGGCCTGAAGGATTGCGGCAGCTTGCGCGTGCGGGCCGAGCAGTCGGATCGACGCAGGTAGCGACCCGGATACCCGCGGGTAGCGTTTTCCGCTACCTCGCCGGCGCTTGCGCGCTGCGGCTGCGGCGCTGCTACATTCCAGGCGTCCTTCTATGGAGCGGTGGCCATGGCCTCGGGAAGTCTGGAACTGGAGCGCTTCGTCCGCGAAGCCTTGTTGCGCGGGCAATCGAAGGAGGCCACGGCGCAGGCGCTGTCGGCGGCCGGTTGGAGCGCCGAGCAGACCCGCGGCGCGCTCGATGCCTACGCCGACGTCGGCTTCGTGTTGCCGGTGCCGAAGCCGCGCGCCTCGCTGTCGGCGCGCGAGGCCTTCGCCTACCTGGTGATGTTCAGCACCCTGTATTTCGTCGCCTACAACTTCGGCCGCCTGTTGTTCGACCTGATCAACATCGCCTGGCCGGACGCCGCCGACAACGGCTACGAATTCTGGCGCAAGAGCGTCGACGACTCGCTGCGCTGGTCGGTGTCGGCGCTGGTGATCGCCTTCCCGGTGTTCGCCTTCGTCTCGCACCGGGTCGCGCAGGACGTCGCGCGACATCCGATCAAGCGCTTGTCGCCGGTGCGGCGCTGGCTGACCTATCTGACCTTGTTCATCGCCGCGACGGTGTTGATCGGCGACATGACCGCATTGGTCTACAACCTGCTCGGCGGCGAGCTGAGCCTGCGTTTCGTGTTGAAGGTGCTGGTGGTCGGGGGCATCGCCGGCAGCGTATTCGGTTACTACCTGTGGGACCTGCGTCGCGAGGAGAGCCAGGCATGAGCGCACCGGTCGGACGTTGGCTGCTGATCGCAGCCGCAGTAGCGATCGCGGCGGCGGTGACCGCGGCGATCGCGGTCATGGGCGGCCCGGGCACGCAGCGCGAGGCGCGGCTCGACCAACGCCGCACCCACGAGCTCGACCGCATCAACGACGAGGTGCGCGACTATTGGAAACAGCATTCGCGCCTGCCGCCGGATCTGCCGAGCCTGGCGAAGCAGCCGGGCGTGGCCCTGAGCACGGTCGATCCGGTTAGCGCCGCGCCTTACCGCTACGTCGCCGGTGAGGCAGGTCGCTTCCGCCTGTGCGCGACCTTCGCCACCGACACCGGGCGCGAGGATGCTGGGCGCCGCGCTGCGGCAGACGGGTACCCGCGCGGCTGGCGTCATCCGGCCGGCGAGCATTGCTTCGAGCTCGACGCGTCCAAGCCCGAAACCTGAGCCATGGCGGGGTAGCGGATGCCGACGTGCGCTGCGGCATGCGTCAGGCTTGAGCGTCCGGCCGCAGACACGGCGCGAACAGATCGCCCAAGTTGATGCGATGCAGGAACTCGGCGCGGATGCGGTCGCCGACCGCGCTGACGACGTCGCAACCGTCGCCGGCCGGGTCGACGTGCATGCGGAAACCGGCGGCAAATGCGGCCTCGCAGTCGCCGTTGCGCACGCCGCGCGCATAAACGTGTGCGAGCTCGGAGAGACGGCGCGGCGAAATCCGCGCCGCGGACGATCAGAAAACGTAGCCGCCGTTGACGCGCAGCACCTGCGAGTTCACCCAACTGCCGTCGGGGCCGGCGAGAAAGGACACGGCGGCGGCGATTTCTTCCGGCGTGCCGAGGCGTTCCAGCGGCGCCAAACCACGGAAGTGGGCGATCTGTTCTTCGCTCTTGCCGTGCAGGAACAGCTCGGTGCCGACCGGGCCGGGAGCGACCGCATTGACGGTGATGTTGCGGCCGCGCAGTTCGTTGGCGAGCACGTGCACCAGGCCTTCGACGCCGGCCTTGGACGCGATGTAGGGGCCGTAGGTCGGGAAGGCCTTGCCGATCACGCTGGTCGACAGGGCGACGATGCGGCCGCCGTCGCCCAGGTGCTGCGCGGCCAGGCCGAGCACGACGAAGCTGCCGCGCAGGTTGGTGCCGATGACGCGGTCGAACTCGGCCAGGTCGCCGCCTTGGATCGGTACGTACGGCATGACGCCGGCGCTGTTGACCACCGCGTCGAGGCGGCCGTAAGTCTGCAGGGCGAGACCGAACACGCGCTCCATCGCAGCGGGATCGGCGACGTCGCCCTGGGCGGCGATGGCCTGGCCGCCGGTGTCGCGGATCTGCGCGACCACGGCGTCAGCTGCGGCGGCGTTGCCGGCGTAGTTGACGACCAGGGCATAGCCGTCGGCGGCCAGGCGCAGGGCGATAGCGCGGCCGATGCCGCGCGAGGCGCCGGTGACTAGGGCGGTCTTGGCCTGGGCCGATGGGGTCGATGCAAGCGAGGTCGGGGCGGGCTGGGTGGGCGACATGGCTGGACTCCGGGTGGGGCGGCGGTGGCGGGATGCCAGGGGTTCCGCGGTGGAGGCAGTCTGCCGGTTGTTCTTTTCTGGATAAACCAGGCCTGATTGGCAATACAATTCAACAATCGCCAACAATGGCTGCCGCTGGCCGCCCGGGAGCCCGCCATGGACCGTTTCGAGGCCCTGCGCCTGTTCACCCGCATCGTCGAGCTGGGCAGCTTCACTCGCGCCGCCGGTGTGCTCGATCTGCCCAAGGCCACCGCGACCCATGCGATCAAGGAACTGGAGGCGAGCCTGGGCGTGCGCCTGCTCGAACGCACCACCCGCCAGGTGCGGCCGACCCTCGACGGCCAGGCCTATTACGAACGCTGCGTGCATATCCTGACCGAACTCGACGATGCCGATTCGGCGCTGCGCGCGGTCGCGAGCAATCCGCGAGGCACCTTGCGCCTGGACCTGCACGGCTCGCACGCGACCGGGATCATCCTGCCGCGGATCAACGAATTCCGCGCTCGCTACCCGCACATCGACCTGGCGATCAGCAGCGGCGACCGCCTGGTCGACTTGGTGCGCGAAGGCATCGATTGCGTGGTGCGCGCCGGCAATCCGCGCGATTCGTCGTTGATCGCCAAGCGCTTGGCGGTGATGCCGGAGGCGACCTGCGCGAGCCCCGACTATCTGGCGCAGTTCGGTACGCCGCAGCATCCCGACGAATTGTCGGCGCACCAGTCGGTAGGTTTTTTCTCCAGCAACCGCGATGTGCGTTATCCGTTCGAGTTCATCGTCGACGGCGAACCGCGCGAGATTGCGTTGAGCTCATGGATTTCGGTCAACGAAGCCGAATGCTATGTCGCCGCGGCCTTGCGCGGCTGCGGGCTGATCCAGTTGCCGCGGCATCACATCGAACCGCATCTGCGCGATGGCCGGTTGCTGGAGATATTGAGCGACTACCGCAGCGCCGGCGTGCCGGTATCGGTGTTGTACCCGCAGCATCGGCAGTTGTCGCCGCGCGTGCGAGTCTTCGTCGACTGGGTATCGGTGCTGTTCGCGGAGAAGTTCGGGGGGATGTAGTCGGGGGTAACAGCAACAGCAACAGCAAATCCCCCCAGGCCCCCCTTTTTCAAAGGGGGGAGGCGTGTGGGGAGTCGAAATAGGGTTGGGTGAATACGCAGCGAGCGCTGATGCTTAGCCCCCTTTGGAGAAGGGGGCGGCGCCCTACGGGAATCGGTGAAGACCGCGAAGCCATAGCGCGGGGGATTTGCTCTTGCGTCAGCAATAGCAATCACCCCTGGCCCCTCTGCAAAAGGGGGAAGAGAACTTGGGGTTGCATCAAGGAAGAGCGAACAGACAGCAAGCGCTGACCTGATCGCCCCCTTTACAAAAGGGGCGGCGCCCGATGTAGTCGGTGAAGATTGCGAATGTGTAGTGCGGGGGATTTGCTCCTGCTCGCCCCACAAGAAGAAGCAAGGCCCCCTCAGCCAGCGCGCGGGCAGTTCCGATTCAATCCACCCACTGCCGCATGTAACGCAGCAAGCGCTCCAGCAAATCCGGATCGTCCACTGCCGCGGGTTTCGCCGCCGGTTTGTACAGCCGGCGCAGCTCCGGCAGCGGTTTCGCCAAGGTGCCGAAGTCGCGGACGAGGCCGAGCGGCGCATAACCGGTGTAGCCGGGGAACACCGTGGCGAGGTCGGTATTGCCCATCCGCCGCACCAGGATCTCCGACAGCACCTGGCGATGGTCGGTGGTCACCGGCACGTCGCCGAAATGCGGCGACAGGATTTCCGGGTCGAGCCCGGACCAGGTGCCGTAGAAACGCCGGCCGTTGACCGGGCCGCCGAGCACCAGCACCGGATTGCCGTAGCCGTGGTCGGTGCCGCCGTTGGCGTTGGCGCGCACGCGGCGGCCGAATTCGGACTGCACCACCACGGTCACCCGCGAGGCGTGTCCGCTCGCATCCAACGCGGCATAGAACGCCGACAAGGCCTGCGAGAGTTCGGCGATCTTGTTCTGGTAGTAGTGGTAGCCGCTGCCGGCCGTGCCCTGGCCGTCGTGGGTGTCCCAACCGCCGAGGTCGAGCGTGGCGTAGTGCAGGCCGAGGTCGAACTGGATCGACTGGGCGATGGTCCACAGCTGTTGCGCGAAGCCATTGCTCGGCCAGCCCGCCGGCGGCGCGCTGTAGGACTGGCGCGCGATCACCTGCAGGGCGCGATCGGCGCGTTGGCCGCCGAGCTCGAGCGCGGTCGTTCCGGCCCACAGGCTGGCCAGGGTTTCGTTGACGCCGCGGAAACCCATCGGCGAATCCGGCCGCGCGGTCTGCCACGACCAGGCGCCGGCATTGAGGGCGAAGTCGCTCGGGCTGGCCATGGTCAGCGCCTGCACCGAAGCCAGCAGCCCGGCCGGTTGCCGCGAAGCCACGCCGAGCGCCGGCAGTTTTTCTGCGCCGCTCAGGTTCGGTTGCGTATTCATCGCGCGCGTCAGCCAGCCGCTGCCGATGCCTTGTTGCCCGGGCGTGCCCAGGTCGATGTAGAGCTGCGCATCGAAGTGGCTGCGGGTCACGCTGGTGGCGAGGCCGCAGCCGTGCACGATGGCCAGGTGCCCGGCGTTCCACAGATCGCGCAGGCCGCTTGCCGACGGATGCAGGCCGAAGCCGGTGGCGGCGCCGGTGCCGAGCGTCAACGGCAGGGCGCCGTAGGTGCCGGTCGCGGCGATCGACAGATTCGGCCGCGCTTGCTCGTAGAAACCGCGGTCGTTGCCGCTGATCGGCACGACCAGGTTGAGGCCGTCCAGGCCGCCGCGCAGGAACAGATGCACGACGGTGTCGTGGCCGTTGGCGGCGGCGAAGGCGGGGTTGGCGAACAGCAGGGCGGGGCCGCCCACCGCACCGGCGGTGACGGCGGCAGTGCCTTTGAGAAACTCGCGTCGGGTCAGCGTCATGTCGGCGGCCTGCTAGCGGCTGAGGAATTCGGGCGACATCAGGATCAGCGACACCATGCTGCGCAGCCGGTCCTGGTTGTAGTGGCGCTTGAGGTCGCTCGCGGCCCAAGTGTTGGTGTCGGTGACCACGTAGGTGAGCGGGTCGCCGTTCTGGGCCATGAAGGCGATCAAGGTCTGGCGCCGCGCCGCGGTCGGCAGATAGCCGAGGATGCGCTTGCACCAGAAATCGACCAGCTTGGCCGGCGTCCACGACGGCACCTTGCTGCGCGTGGTCGTCAGGATCGGCGCCATCGGCACGCCGCCGTCCTGGGTTTCGGTGATCCAGTTGAGGATCTTCCAGGTCATCGCATAACTGCCCGAACCCGACCACGCGGCCTGGGTGTCGGGATAGCCGTTCGGCGCCGGCCATTCGTAGGGCGCGTGGCCGGTGAAGCCCATGCGCCAGGCGAACTCGTCGCTCTTCGGCGTGCCGACCGCAATCGTCCAGTCGCTGCCGAGCGTGCGCATCGCCGCGGCCACCGCCTCGAACGGGCGCCGCGATTTCAGGCCCCAGGCCTGCGCGAATGCGCTCGACAAGACGATGTGGCGCACCGTCAGCGCGATCTGGTCGGCGCTGCGCCAGTTCTGGCGGAAGATCGCCGCCGCGCTGGTTACCAGGGCCGCGCTCGGCGTGTCGCTGACGAAACGGCGGATCAGTTTCTTGCAGATGAAGCGGGCCACGCCGGGGTGGCTGGCGAGACGGTCGAGCACGTCGCGTCCGTCCTTCAGCGCCGGCTGCTCGGGATAGAGCATTCGCCCGAGCAGGAACTTCGGGCCGGCGTCGTGCCAGGCCTGGCGATAGACGAAGCTGCCGTCGTTTTCGGTCGGGTACTGCCAATGGCCGTTCTTGATCGACCAGCCGGTGAAGGCCGAGGCGGTCTCGTAGACGTCGATGTCGGTGTAGCCGGCCGGGTAGGTCGGGTCTTCAGCATCGGGCGGAACCTGGAACGGGTCCATGAAACCCAGGTAATGCTCGGCGCCCAACGTATGCAGTTCCAACAGCTCGCGGGCGAAGTTTTCGTTCGGGCCGGCGCGCGTGTTGGAGGCGTTGTCGAGGTAGTAGAGCATCGAGGTGCTTTTGGCTACTTCCTCGAGCATCGCGCGGAAATTGCCGAACGCATGCGGGCGCAGCACGTCGCGCTGGTAGTGCACGTAGACCGGGCCGGCGTCGTAGTCGCTGGCGGTGACGTTGAAATGGTCGTGCCAGAAATTGACCATGACCTCGCGCAGCTGACGCTTGGAATGCACGGCACGCACCAGGGCGGCGCGCTGCGCCTCCCAAGCCGGGCGCATGCGCACTTCGTAGGCCGGGTTCGGTTTGACGTGGTCGGCCCACAACTGGGTCAGCGACTTGCCCAGGGTGGTATAGCCCGCGTTGAGCAAACGCGTCTCGACCGCGCTGTCGTCGATGTTGGCCCAGTCCAACTGCCAGTCGACGTAGTTGGCCAAACGCTGAGTGTCGGTGGTACCGAGCGCGTTGAACTCGCTGATCGATTGCGCGGTGGCGCCGTAGCTGAGGCTGGCGAGCGCGCGCACCACGAACGGCGGACGCGGCAGGTCCAGCGGCGAGACCAGCATCGGCGCGACCTGCAAGTCGGGCGCGGCGCTCAGCCTTGCGTCGAGTTTGGCGCGCGCGGCTTTCGACGGCGTGCTGCGTCCGAGCGTGCCGTACCGATCCTGCAGTCGAGTGCGGATCGCGGCCTGTTCGGAGGCGGTAATCGAGCGGGTCATCGGCGCGCTCCTGTCATCGGTCGTGTCGGGGAGCGCGAGCTTATGCCGCGGGCAAGCGTCAAAGTCTTGGTTGCGTCACAGATCATTCCGGCCCGGGATGCGCTGCGTCACTGTTCGAATGCGCACCGGTGACGACGAATTCACCACGACGGCGCAGTTATCGCCGCGAACGTGCGAGACGTCACGCGAACAACGAGTACGGGTCCGATCGCATTGCGTGAGGCTTTGCCGATTCTGTCTGTTTGCCGACACTGCCTTCACGAACGGCTCGCATCGGGTTCGTGCGCCAGCGCACATCGCCGTTCCTACGCAGTCGGCAGGCTCTGCGGCGCAACGCAAATTCCCGGTCGCCATATGCAGATGCAGCGCCTTCATTTCAGTGTGTGCTGCATAGCAACAAAGATGAATCGAACGCCAGCCGCGAGTGCCCGGGGATCGCAGCACCCGGCGGCCTGGCACCACCCTCTGCCAAGGATTTCCCATGCACGCTGTCCTGCGGCTGCGACGCCGTCCGCTTTCCGTTTTTCTTGCCCTGGCCTTGCCGGCGATCACCGCATCCGGCGCGGCTGCGGCCGAGGACGCACCGCCCGCCGACCAGGCCGCGACCAATCTCGAACAAGTGGTGGTGACCGGCTCGCGCATCCCGCGCGCGACCCTCGAAGGGCCGTCGCCGGTCACCATCATCAGCAAGGAAGAAATCGACGCGCAGGGGTATCGCAGCGCGTTCGACGCGATCAGCGCGCTGACCCAGAACACCGGCTCGGTGCAGGGCGAGGACTTCGGCAACACCTTCACCCCGGCGGCCAACACCATCAACCTGCGTGGCTTCGGCCCCAACCACACCCTGGTGTTGGTCAACGGCCGGCGTCTGGTCGATTACCCGCTGGCCTATGAAGGCTCGGTCAATGTCGTCAACCTCGCCAACATCCCGACCGCATTGATCAAGCGCATCGAAGTGCTGGCCGGCGGCGCCTCGGCGATCTACGGTTCGGATGCGGTCGCCGGCGTGGTCAACATCATCCTCAAGGACAAGTTCGAAGGCACCGAGGTCAACCTGCGCGTCGGCGGCACCGAGCAGGGCGGCGGCCAGAACCAGCGCCTGCAGGTGGTCAGCGGCTTGTCGGGCGACCGGTTCGACGTGGTGTTCGGCATCGAGCTGCTGCATCGCCAGGCGATCTGGGGCGACCAGCGCGATTTCATGGATTCCTTGCTCGACCAACCCTCGGGTACGGCGTTGTTGCCGACCCAGGTGGCTTACCGGCGCAATGCGCAAAGCAATGGCTTCATCGACCCTGGCGCGGGTTGCAATGCGGTGTCCGGGCTGTACCACGGTTCGGTGCAGCGCACGCGCAACCCGCGCCAAGGCTGGTACTGCGGCAGCAACGAGGCCTCGCCGGCGTTCTGGACCGTGCAGACCCAGAAGAAGAACGCCGATGCCTACGGCTCGCTGACCTGGCGCCTCAGCGACAGCACCGAGCTGTTCGCCGACCTGCAACTGGGCGTTTCCAGCATCGAGAACAACACCCGCGCGCCGAGCTGGACCTCCGACAACAACTATTTCTACAACCAGGCCAGCGGCCTCAACGAAATCTGGTACCGCCGCATCGCTCCGGAAGAGATCGGCTCGGCGCACGCCAACAATAATCGCTTCCTCGAACGCTCCTGGGCCTTCACCACCGGCCTGCGCGGCAGCTTCGGCGAGTCGGGCTGGGACTATGAAGTCGCCTACAACCGCGGCCGCTACGAAAACCGCACCAAGCGCCGCCAGTTCCTCAGCGGTATCAACGAGTTCTACCTGGGCCCGCGCCTGGGCACGCGCAACGGCATCGGCGTGTACAACCCCAATCCCGCGCGCCTGTACCAACCGCTGACGCCGGCCGACTACCAACGCCTGACCGGGTTCTACGAAAGCGAGAACGCGGCCTGGATCCAGAACCTCAGCTTCACCGTCAACGGCGACCTGTTCGAGCTTCCGGCCGGCACGGTCGGTTTCGCCGGCGTGCTCGAAGCCGGTAACCAGGGCTATAGCAACCGCCCCGATGCGCGTCTGGGCAACGGCACTTTCTGGAATACCAGCTCGGGTACGCGCGCGGAAGGCGAGCGCGATCGTTACGCGATCGGCGCCGAGATCAACGTACCGGTCTTCAGCACTCTGACCGCATCGGCGGCGGCGCGTTACGACGAGTTCCGTTTCGCCGGGCGCAAATCCGGCAAGGCCACCTGGAACGCCGGCCTGGAGTACCGCCCGTTCGACAGCCTGTTGCTGCGCGCCAGCGCCTCGACCAGCTTCCGCGCGCCGGACATGAACTACATCTTCGCTGCGGAAACGCGCGGCTATAACCCGGGCATGACCGACTACTGGCGTTGCCGCACCGCCGGCCAGCCCTACGACGACTGCGATTACTCGGGGCTGGCGATCGACTACACCAGCGCCGGCAACCGCGATCTGAAGCCGGAAAGCGGCAAGTCCTACGGCTTCGGCCTGGTCTGGTCGCCGTCGGAACGCTTCGACGTGTCGCTGGACTACTACAGCATCCGTCTCGAAGACGAAGTCACCAACCTCAGCAGCAGCCGCATCCTGCGCGAGGAGGCCGATTGCCGCCTCGGCGCGACCGTCGGCGGCGAGAGCCGCGACATCGACTCGCCGCTGTGCCGCAACGCGCTCAGCCGCGTGCTGCGCAACCCGGCCGATGCCGCGGTGCAGCCGAACCAGGTGCGTCGCGTGCTGATCAACGCGATCAACGCTGCGTCCGAACGCACCGACGGCATCGACCTGAAGAGCAACTTCCGCTGGAGCGCCGGCCGCTACGGCGATTTCAGCAGCCGCCTGGGTTACACCCTGGTGCTCAAGCACGACTACCAGCAGTTCTCCGACGACGAGAAGACCGACCGCCGCGATTCGCTCGACGCGACCGACTGGCGCAGCAAGGTCAATGCCGGCGTGACCTGGAACATCGGCCCCTGGACGTCCAACCTGGTCGCCCTGCGTTACGGCAGCCTGCCCAACAGCGACGGCAGCGGCCGCATTGCGCCGTACACGCGCTACAACGGCAGCGTTTCCTATCGCTTCAACGAGCGCGGTTCGGTCGCCTTCATCGTCAACAACCTGCGCGACTCCAAGCCGCCGGCGGATCGCAATGGTGGCGGCTGGCCGTTCTATCCGGTCGGCAACTACGACCCGTACGGCCGTCAGTTCTGGCTGGAGCTCGACTACCGCTTCCGTTGAGGACGCGGCGCAGGCGCGAGTCTTGTATCGACAAAGAGAAAGCGGGCCGAGGCCCGCTTTCTCTTATCCAATGGACGTGGCGGAGCCTGCGCTCAGAACGGCCCGTTGATCGCGACCGAGCGGCTCAGTGTCTTGGCTTCGCCGGTGGCCAGGTTGGTATAGGTCACATTGACGATGTCGGAGATTGCCATGCCGCCGCGGTACTGTTGGCTGCAGCGCGAGGCGGTGCAGGGCAGCACCAGGCCCATCTCGGTGGTCCAGACATAGCTGTAGCTGCCGGTCGGCAGATTGCGGATCTCGAACGCGGCGGTGTAGCTGCTGGCCGGATAGAACGAGGTGCAGCGGCCGAAGTTGCCCACCGGCGGCTGGTCGTTCGGGCTGACGAAGCAGTACAGCACCGGCCCGGTGATGGCTTGGGCGCTCGGCTGCGCCGCTGCCGGCGTGGATACGAGTGCGACGGCGCAGGCGACGACGAGAGCGCCGCCGAACAGGGTGTTCATGAGAGCCAATCCCTTTGATTTCATGAGGTCCGTTCCTGATGGGGCCAGACGATTCTGGCCGGCCGAGGATAGCGTGCAGGCTTCGGCCGGGGCCGCGGGCTGTCGGAACTGACAGGGGCGTCACGCAAGCCGCGGCTGCGGCCGGATGACGCAGGTGCCGGCGGGCCTGGGCCCGAGCGGCGCGGTCGGATCGGCGCCGCCGGATCGGCGCGATGCGATAATCGCCGCACCCCGTTCACGGACATCGTCGTGCTGCACCTGCTGATCTACCTGCGATACATGGCGGTGGCCGGGCAGATGCTCACGGTCGCCTATGTCGTCGAGCGTCTGAATCTGCCGATTCCGGCCCGCCCCTTGTTGGCGATTTCGGCCGGCCTGCTGGCCTTCAACGTGGTCAGTCATGTGTGGTGGCTGCGCCATCGCAACGCCGGCGCGCGCGCGTTGGTCCTGCAGTTGTTGGTCGATCTGCTGGCCTTGACCGCCTTGCTGTATTTCTCCGGCGGCCCGGCCAACCCCTTCGTGTCGCTGTACCTGGTGCCGGTGGCGGTGGCGGCGATCGGCCTGGAAATCGCGCCGATGCTCGGCCTGACCGTACTGACCGCGGCGCTCTACACCTGGCTGCTGCAACACCATGTGCCGCTGCCGCACGTGCACGGCGGCGATTTCGAGCTGCACGTGACCGGCATGTGGGTCAACTTCCTGCTCTCGGCGGTGATCATGGGCGGCGTGCTGAGCCGCTTCATGGCGATCGTGCGCGACCAGCGCCGCCGATTGTCGGAAGCGCGCGAACGCGCGATCCGCGACGAGTCGCTGTCGGCGCTGGGCTCGCTCGCCGCCGGCACCGCGCACGAACTCAATACGCCGCTGGCGACGATGAGCCTGTTGGTCGACGACTGGATCGCCAGCGACGCGCCGCCGGCGCGCGAGGACGTCGAACTGTTGCGCGGCCAGCTCGCGCATTGTCGCGACCATGTGCGCGCGCTGGCCGAGATGGCGCGCCGCGGCGCCGCCGGCGAAGCCACCGTCGAGGACGCCGACCGTTTCGTCCACGCCTGCGTCGATCGCTGGCGGCTGCTGCGGCCGAATGCGACCGCGGTGTTCCATGGCGGCGCGGCCGAGCGCGAAGTGCGCATCGACGCGGCCCTGCCGCAGGCGCTGATCAACCTGATCAACAACGCCGCCGACGCCAACGCCGCGCGCGGCCGCGACGAGCCGGTCGAGGTGGCCACGCAGGTGCGCGAGGGCTGGTTGGTGGTGACGATCCTCGACCGCGGCGCAGGCCCCGCCGGCATCGCCGCGCGCCCGCGCCACGACAGCGAGGGCCCGGGACTCGGCATCGGCCTGATGATTTCCAAGGCCAGCATCGAACGCAGCCGCGGCCGCGTACGCCAGTTCGAACGCGAGGGCGGCGGCTGCGTCACCGAGGTCGATCTGCCGCTGACGAGGTCACCGGCATGAGCCTGCCCGAACGCATGCTGTTGATCGACGACGACCTGGCCTTCTGCCAGGTGTTGGCGCGCTTGCTGCAGCGTCGCGGCGTCGAAGTGCAGGCGCGCCACGACGCGGCGAGCGCACTGGCGGCGCTGGACGAGTTCGCGCCCAAAGGCATCCTGCTCGATCTCAAGCTCGGCGCCGACAACGGCCTGCTGCTGATCCGCGATCTGCGCGAGCGCTGTCCGCAAGCGCGGATCGTGCTCGCGACCGGCTATGCCAGCATCGCCACCGCGGTCGATGCGATGCGCCGCGGCGCCTGGAACTATCTGCCCAAGCCCTTCGATATCGATGCGCTGGCGCAGTCGTTCGAATCGCCCGTGGCGGAAGCGCCGCCGCCGGAACCGCCGCTCGACCCACAATCGCTGCGGCGCCAGGGCTGGGAGCACGTACAGCGCGTGCTCGCCGAATGCGGCGGCAACGTCTCCGCCGCCGCGCGCGTGCTCGGCGTCGACCGCCGCACCCTGCAGCGGCGCCTGGCCAAGCGGCCGGTGCGCGAGAGATAGCGACGACGAATCCGCAGGACGCTGCGTCTGTAAAGGGTAGGAGCGGCGCAAGCCGCGACCAACCGCAGAGGGGTACGCAAGCGTCCTATCCGAGAGCCGTGTAGGCGGCTGTAAGCCTTAAGAACGAGCCGATTATCCAGACTGCGGAGGCCGCGCTTTCGATCACCGCTGCAGTTGGTCGCGGCTCGCGCCGCTCCTACCCGTGAAGCGGTGCTGCGCTATTTGGGAGCCGCGGACTTATAACGCTGCAACCAATGCGCGGTGCGTTCGAGGTAGTACTCCGGCGCGCGCGGTGCGTAGTCCAGATAGTCGAAGGCCGGGTGCTTGAACGCTACCGCCGGTTCGATCTGGGTGCCTTCGTGCCATTCGTTGAACGAGGTGATGCCGATGAACGGCGCGCCGCTGTCGATCGCGGCTTGGAACATCGCGTCGTAATAGCGGCCGCCGTCGCGGTCTTGGGTGTTCTTGGCATTCCACGGGCGCACGCGGGTGTCGATGTAACCCGGGCCGACCGAGGGGATGAAAATCTTGCCGTGCGCCTTGGCCCAGCGTTGCAACTGCGGCCAGTGCTCCGGGGTGGCGCCGTAGCTGAAGCCGCGGCTGGCGAAATAGGTGTAAAAACCGTCGAAGCCGGACCGCTCGAAGAAGGCGTGCTCGTCGGCGCCGACCCACAGCCCGAGCACGTCGGCGTCGAAAGCCGTGCCGCGGATGCTGTCGGCGCCGTCGCGGCCGAGCACCTGCGCCCAGTCCTTGGCGTCGATGACATAGGAGTCGTAGACGAAGAACAGCGGGCGCTGGCTGTCGGGGTCGCGATAGAAGGCCGGGTGCGCGCCGAAGGTCTCGACCAGATAACGGATCGAGGCGCGCGCATCGGCGGCGGTCTTGCGCGCGGCCGGCTCGATCTGGAAGCAGATCCGCACGCCGTGGCGCTGCGCGGCCTCGAACAGCGGGCGCAGGCTCTTGAAGCTCGGGTCGTCGACGCCGAGCCAGGTCACCGCGATCACCCCGATCCGCGCCGAGGCGATCATCGCCATATGCCGTTCGATCACCGCCGGCTCGGCGCTGCTGTACTCGCCGAGCTGCGGATAGAAATTGGCCGAGATGTCGCCGTCGCCGGGCAGTCGCTTGCTGGTGCGGTCGCGGTCGTTCTCGCGCAGCACATCGTGCGCCCAATGCAAGGGCGCACCGTCGAGCTTCGGGCTGCCGTACCAATTGTAGTAGAAGGCGATCGCGCGTGGGTTCAAGGCCTGTGGCGCATCGGCCGCCAAGGCGGACAGCGGCGACAGCAGCGAGACGATCGACAACAGGCAACGCAGCAAGAGCAGGCGCATGGACGAATGGGGCAGCGACGACCGCCCGACTATAGGACGCCGCGGGCCTCGCGCACAGCGTTCGCGCAGCGGCAGCGAGCGGTTTTGCCATTGTCGAAATTGTCGAAACCCATCGCGTCCCCGGCGATTTCGCGGCTGCGCTCGCCGGCAGGCCGTCGAAGGCGAATATTTTTCGATTCGTTTGGAATTCTTTGGATGGCCAGACGGTCGCGCTGCAAGCCCGCCCGCCGGCGGGCGGCCGAACCCGGCCGCATCGCAAGCCGCGACCGCCGTCTCAGGCCGCGGCGATGCGTTGCCGACACCGAGCGACGCGCTTCGCTTTCTGTGATGTCACTCAACGTCGCTGCCGGAACGCCGTTCGTATTCGCGTGGACGCCGCTCCGGTGCGGGCGCAGTGTCGGTAGCCGTCCCACGACGCCAGCAGGGACGCCCGCAGTCGCTTCAGCACTCTCTAGCCCGAGCCGCCGTCGGCAACGACGGCGTTCCATGGAACTTCAGGAGAACTCGCATGACCGACCGTCGTCTGTTGCATCTCGCCATCGCCGTAGCGATCGGCCTCGCCGCCACCGCTGCTTCGGCACCGGCCGCCTCGTCCGCGGCCGACCCGCGTTTCGAACTCGACCTGGGCGGATTGCGTTTCGACCCGCTCGCATCCACGCCGGTGCAGCCCAGCAGCGCCTGGGGCCGCACACGCGCCGATGGCGAAGACTGGCGCCTGATCCAGTTCGGCGGCCCGGTGCGCCAGGGCTGGCTCGACGAACTGCGCCGTGCCGGTCTGGAGCCGGTGCAATACATCCATCCCTATACCTATGTCGCCTGGGGCCGTCGCGATGCCTTGACGCGGCTCGCCGGCCGTCCCGAAGTGCGTTGGAGCGGCGATTTCCTGCCGGCGTACCGGGTGCAGCCCGAACTGCGCAAGGCCGAACTGCGTAAGGCCGTGACCGGGCCGGTCGAAGTCGACGTGATCAGCCGTCGCGGCAACTCCGGCTTCGTCACCGCGCTCGAGGTGCTCGGAGCCGGCAAGGTCGGCGCCGACGCGCGCGCCATCGATCGCCATCTGCAGGCGCAGACCCTGCGCCTGTCGGCCGACCGCATCGCGGCGCTGGCGCAGACCCCGGGCGTGTACAGCGTGCAGAGCGTGCCGACCGACGGCGGCCTGCGCGGCGAGATCAGCAGCCAGATCAACGCCGGCAACCTCGACGCGAGCAATCTCGCCTTGCCCGGCTATAGCGCCTATCTGACCTCGATCGGCGTCGACGGCACCGGCGTGACCATGGCCAACGTCGACAGCGGCATCTACCACACCCATCCCGACCTCGCCGCGCGCATGACCACCTGCGTGGGCAGCACCTGCGGCGCCGCGGCGAGCAGCGCGCACGGCACCCACACCGCGGCGATCATGGCCGGCGACGGCGCCTCCAACGTCAGCGTCAGCACCGCGAACGGCAGCTTCCGTCGCGGCCTCGGCGTGGCGCCCGGCGCCAAGCTGGTCGAACAGCGTTATTCGCCGACCTACAGCCAGGCCGGCGGCATGTTGCTGTTGATGACCCAGTCGGTGCGCAACCGCGCGGTGATCTCCGGCAACAGTTGGGGCCCGGCCGGTACGCCGCGCGGTTACGACAACGCCACCCGCCAGGTCGATGTCGGTGTGCGCGATGCCGACCCCGATGCGCCCGGCGATCAACCGCTGAACTACGTATTGTCGTTCATGAACGGCAACGGCGGCACCCAGAGCCAGGGCACGCCGGACGAAGCCAAGAACACCTTCACCATCGGCTCGACCAAGGGCCAGACCTCGGCCACGGTGCAACTGACCGCGATCAACGACTTGTCGAGCAACACCGCGCACGGCCCGGCGCTCGACGGCCGGCGTATACCGAGCATGGTCGCGCCGGGGTGTTCGATCGATTCGGCCAACAGCGCGAGCGGCCACGGCCTGATGTGCGGCACCAGCATGGCCTCGCCGCAGGTCGCCGGCGCCAGCGCGCTGTTCGTGCAGTACTACCGCACGCGCTTCGGCGTCGATCCGAGCCCGGCCTTGACCAAGGCGGCGTACACCGCGGTCGCGCAGAACCTGATCGGCCGTCTCGATGCCGATGGCGGCACTCTCGGCACCGCGCCCGACAGCAAGCAGGGTTGGGGACGGATGCTGATCAAGCCGGTATTGCAGCCTGCGCAGAGCGTGCAATACGTCGACCAGAGCCGTGTGTTCAACGCCAGCGGCGAGACCTGGACGCGCAGCTTCACCGCGGCCGACCCGAGTAAGCCGATCCGGATCATGCTGGTCTGGACCGATGCGCCCGGCCACGGCCTCGGCGGCACCACCCCGGCCTGGAACAACAACCTGGACCTGCGTGTCACCGCCGGCGCGAGCACCTACCTCGGCAACGTGTTCTCCAGCAGCGGTTGGTCGGTGGCCGGCGGCAGCGCCGACGCCAGGAACAACGGCGAAGGCGTGTTCCTGCAGGCCGCGCAACATGGCGGCAGCGTCAACGTCGAAGTGCGCGCGACCGACATCAACTCCAACGCACTGCCGAATTCCGGCGACGACACCGACCAGGACTTCGCCCTGGTCTGCTACAACTGCGCCGGCAGCTGATTCAGTTCAAGTCGTAATGACCCAGAACCCCTCTCCCGCACGCGGGAGAGGGGCAGGGGTGAGGGCCGCGATGCGCATCCAAGCCTCGATGCAGGCGAACGCGAAACTCACACCACGCCCGTCGCATAAAACGTCCCGATCACCACGAACACCGCCAGGGTCTTGATCAGGGTGATCGCGAACACGTCCTGGTAGGCCTGGCGATGGGTCAGGCCGGTCACCGCGAGCAGGGTGATGACCGCGCCGTTGTGCGGCAGGGTGTCCATGCCGCCGGAGGCCATCGCGGCGACGCGATGCAGCACCTCCATCGGGATGCCGGCGGCGTTCGCGTTGGCGATGAAGCTGTCGGCCATGGCCGCGAGCGCGATGCTCATGCCGCCCGAGGCCGAGCCGGTGATGCCGGCCAGCGCGGTCACCGTCACCGCTTCGTTGACCAGCGGGTTCGGAATCGCGGCCAAGGCATTGGCAACCACCAAGAAACCCGGCAGGGCTGCGATGACCGCGCCGAAACCATACTCGCTGGCGGTGTTCATCGCCGCGAGGAGGGCGCCGCCGATCGCCGCCTTGCTGCCTTCGGCGAAGCTCGCCGTCACCGGCTTCCAGGCGCAGACGATCACCGCGGCGATGCCGATCAACAGCGCGCCTTCGACCGCCCAGATCGCGGCGATCTTCGATACCTCCTGGACCACCGGCGCGGCATCGCCGATCACCGCCGGGTCGAAACTGTGCTGCGCGCCATAGACCTGCGGCAGCCACACGCTGAAAGCTTTGTTGGCGAGACCGACCAGCAGCAGCGGCAGGATCGCGACCGCCGGATGGGCGAGGCGGCCGCCGGCGAACGGCGCCGGCTCGTTGATCAGATTCTCGCCGTAGCCTTCGCCGGCGCGCAGCGCGACCCGGCGGCGCCAATTCAGATACAGCAGGCCGACGATCAGGATGAACACGCCGCCGATCAGGCCCAGCCAAGGCGCCGCCCAGGTGTCGGTGCCGAAGAACGCGGTCGGGATGATGTTCTGGATCTGTGGCGTGCCCGGCAGCGCGTCCATGGTGAAGGTGAAGGCGCCGAGCGCGATGGTGCCGGGGATCAGGCGCTTGGGGATGTCGCTGCGGCGGAACAGCTCGGCGGCGAAGGGATACACCGCGAACACCACCACGAACAGCGACACCCCGCCGTAGGTGAGCAGGGCGCAGACCGCGACGATCGAGAGCATGGCGCGCTCGCGCCCGAGCAGGCGGATGGTCGCGGCGACGATCGACTTCGAGAAGCCCGAGACCTCGATCAGCTTGCCGAACACCGCGCCGAGCAGAAACACCGGGAAATACAGCTTGAGGAAGCCGACCATCTTGTCCATGAACAGGCCGGTGAACATCGGCGCGACCAGGCTTGGGTCGGTCAGCAGCACCGCGCCGAGCGCCGCCACCGGCGCGAACAGGATCACGCTGTGGCCGCGGTAGGCGACATACATCAGGAAGCACAGCGCGGCCAGCACGATCACGAATGCCATCGGTTTGTTTCCCCGTGACGAACGTCCAGGCCCGTCGGTGCGCGCAGTGTCGGCAAGCGCGGGCGGGCGGGGCATTGTCCGAAGGTACAGCTGCCGGACGTGACCGCGTCCTCATAGTCTGCGCGGCATGACGGGGGCCTTCGTCCAGCTGCCGCCGCCATTCTCGCGTGGGGGCGGAATGGCGGCGGTGCGGACACCGGCCCATCGCGATCGCTACGAACGGCCGCTACAAACGGCCGCTACAAGGGGAGAGACACACGTGAAGCAAGGCAAGCAGACACGCAGCAAGATCGGTCACAGCACGCTGAGCCTGGCCATCGCCGGCGCGTTGCTGGCGCCGGCCGCCTGGGCGCAGGAAGCCGCGCCGGCCGCCGAGGCGCAGGCCAAGACGCTGGGTTCGATCACCGTGACCGCGCGCAAGCGCGAGGAGACTCTGCAGGAGGTGCCGGTCGCGATCACCGCATTCACGCCCGAAGCGCTGGACCGGCTCAATGTCGAGGACCTCAGCGATCTCGACGCGCAGGTGCCCAACCTGACCATCTACGCCGCGCGCGGTTCCAGCAGCACCATCACCGCCTATATCCGCGGCGTCGGCCAGTCCGATCCGCTGTGGGGCGTCGACCCGGGCGTCGGCATCTACATGGACGATGTCTACATCGCCCGCCCGCAGGGCGCCTTGCTCGATGTGTTCGACGTCGAGCGCATCGAGGTGCTGCGCGGCCCGCAGGGCACGCTGTACGGCAAGAACACCATCGGCGGCGCGATCAAGTACATCTCGCGCGGCCTGCCGACCTCGCTCGACGGCTTCGCTTCGGTCACCGTCGGCAACTACGGCCAGCTCGACGTCAAGGCCGCCATCGCCGGCCCCATCGGCGGCAGCACCCAGGGCGGCGATGCGACCCTGCGCGGCCGCCTCTCGGTGGCCAGCCTCAATCGCGACGGTTTCGGCGAGAACGTCGTCACCGGCCAGGACGTCAGCGATAAAGAGATTCTCGCCCTGCGCGGCAGCCTAGGCGCCTACGTCAGCGACGCGCTCGACATCCAGTTCGCCTTCGACTGGATGGACGACCAGTCCGGCGTGCGCGGCGCCAAGATGCTCGCCGCCAACCGCTTCGCCCCGGGCCAGGCGCCGCTGAATTCGCGCTACGACATCCGCAGCGGCATGCCGAACATCAACGACACCACCATCAAGGGCGCGTCGGCGACGGTCAACTGGCGCGCCAGCGAGGACTGGAGCTTCAAGTACGTGCTGGCCAAGCGCGAGTCCGATACCGAGACCAACATCGACTTCGACACCCTGCAGAACAAGATCGCCGACGTGAAGGCGTTCTACAGCGACCAGCAGATCACCCACGAATTGCAGGCCAATTACGACGGCGGCGGCCGCGCCCGCGGCGTCATGGGCGTGTACGCCTTCGACGGCGAGGCCGGCGGCCAGGTGCTCAACAACTTCTTCAACCTCAGCTTCGGCGACACCCAGGGCACGGTCTTCACCGAGAGCATCGCCGCCTATGCCGACTGGACCTTCGACCTGACCGACAAGCTCAAGCTCGACGTCGGCGTGCGCTACACCGACGAGGACAAGCGCGCCAAGGTGCTCAACCGCGGCTACCGCGACGCCAGCTTCAGCGTGCCCAACGGCCTGGTCGCGGCGAATTTCGACCGCAAGATCAATTTCAAGAACACCTCGCCGAAGATCTCGCTCGACTACCAGATCGCGCCCGACATCTTGCTGTACGGCCTGGCCACCCGCGGCTTCAAGTCCGGCGGCTACAACATCCGCGCCCAGGCCGCGGCGGTGCCGCGTTCGGCCGAGCCCTTCGACGACGAGGTCGTCGACAGCTTCGAAGTCGGCAGCAAAATGGCCTTCTTCGACCAGCGCCTGTTCTTGAACCTGGCCTATTTCCATAACGACTACAAAGACATTCAGCTGTCGGTGTTCACCGCCTACGACAGCAATGGCGACGGCACCAACGACGCTTTCTTCGGCGATTTCACCAACGCCGGTTCCGGCACGGTGCAGGGCCTGGAAGTCGAGTATCAGTGGCTGCCGAACGAGCACTGGCTGATCTCGGGCAACCTGGCTTGGCTCGACGCCAAGTACGACGAGTTCATCTACGCCGGCGTCAACATCGCCGACGAGCAGGAGTTCACCAACGCCCCGGATTTCTCCGGCGCGCTCAACGTCGAATACCGCACCGACCTGAGCGACGGCAGCAACCTGTCGGCGCGCGTGGGCTATAGCTACCAGAGCGACGTGGTGGCGACCACCGAGATCATCCGCACCGGCGCGGTGCCGATCACCCAAGACGGCTATGGCCTGGTCAACGCCGGCGTGACCTGGAAGAGCCCGGGCCCGTGGACGGTGTCGCTGCAGGGCACCAACCTGGCCGACAAGGAATACCGCACCACCGGTTACAGCCTCAACTCGGCCTTGGGCGTCTACACCGGCTTCTACGGCCCGCCGCGCCAGTACACGCTGTCGGTGAAGTACGCGTTCTGATCGTTGCCACGGCGACCGACGACGCCGCCGTGGCGGCGTGAATCCTCTGCCAGGGATGGCGGGGATTCGTTTTGCTCGGCTTGAACTCGGACGTTGAGAAGCGAAAGCCGAGAAGCAAGAAGCGAAAAGCTGAGAGCTGAGAGCAAATCCCCCTCGGTCCCCCTTTTTCAAAGGGGGAAGTACTTCGGGGCGATTCGTTCGCTTCCGAAGCTCGCGCCGTTCTTCCTCCACGAGGAGGGGAGTGCTTGAGGAGGGGATCATTCTCCACCCAAAACCTATGCTGTTCCCCCCTTTGAAAAAGGGGGGCAGGGGGGATTTGCCTCTGCCTTTGCCTTTGCTTTCGCCGTTCCACAGCCAAAGCCGCAGCCCAGCCAATCCAACCCCCATCCGCCGCGGCGAAGCGCTGCGCTATCCTGCGCCGATGCGTCCCGTCGCCGCCTCATGCTGAGCCTCACCGTCGTCGCTCTCGCCAGCCTGGCCTGGCTGGCGCTGATGTTCGGTACCGCGCTGTTCGCCGAGCGGCGGCCGAACGTGCTGGCGCGGCATTGGCGCCACATCTACGCGCTGTCGCTCGCGGTGCATTGCACCTCGTGGACCTTCTACGGCACGGTGACCCAGGCGGCGCGCTACGGTTGGCCATTGCCGCCGACCTTCCTCGGCTCGATCCTGTTCTATGCGCTCGCGCTCGGCTTCATGGTCAAGCTGGTCAAGCTGGCGCGCGAAACCAACGCGACCTCGCTCGCCGACCTGATCGCCACGCGCCTGGGCAAGGACGCCTGGCTCGCCGCGCTGGTGACCTTGATCGCCGCGCTCGGCCTGATCCCCTACATCGCCCTGCAGCTGAAAGCCGTGGCGATGAGCTTTGCGATGCTGACCACGAGCGCGACCGACGGCGGCGCGCTGCCGGCCTGGCGCGACAGCGCGCTGTACGTGGCCCTGGCGATGGCCTTGTTCGCGATGCTGTTCGGCACCCGCCGCGCCAGCGCGGCCGAGCACAACCGCGGCCTGGTCCTGGCGATGGCCTTCGAATCGGTGTTCAAGCTCGCGGCGATGCTCGCGCTGGGCGCCTTCGTCTGGTTCGGGCTCGGCGACTTGCCGCAGGCGACAGCCGCTGTCGTCGACGCACCGGCGCAGCCGGCCGGCGGTTTCGTGCCGCTGGTACTGCTCGGCGGGCTGGCGATGTTCATCCTGCCGCATCAGTTCCACGTCGCGGTGGTCGAATGCCGCGATGAAGCCGACGTGCGCACCGCGCGTTGGCAGTTCCCGCTGTACCTGCTGCTGATCGCGTTGCCGGTGCTGGCGCTGGCCAAGGTCGGCCAGTCCCTGCTCGGCAGCCAGGTGCCGTCGGACCTGTACGTGCTGGCCTTGCCGCTGGCGCAAGGGCACGAGTCATTGGCGCTGTTCGCCTTTCTCGGCGGGCTCAGCGCCGCCACCGGCATGGTCGTGGTCAGCACCCTGACCCTGAGCCTGATGATCGGCAACCACTGGTTCGCGCCGGGCCTGCTGCGCGGCGCCTGGGCGCGCAACGACGACTTGCGCGGGCGCGTGCTCGCGCTGCGCCGCGCCGGCATCGTCGCGATCATGCTGCTGGCCTGGGGCTATAGCCGGCTGATCGCCGGCAGCGAGGCGCTGGCCGATGTCGGCGCGGTGTCGTTCTCGGCCTTGGCCACCTTGGCGCCGGCGCTCGCGTTCGCGGTGTGGCGGCCACAGACGCCGGCGCGTGCGGCCTTCGCCGGCATCGTCGCCGGCTTCGCCGGCTGGGCCTGGGTGTTGCTGCTGCCGATGTTGTACGAGGCGCGCGGCTTCACGCCACCGTGGTTGCACGAGGGTCCGTTCGGCTGGCACTGGCTGGCGCCGGAACGCTTGTTCGGTCTGACCGGTTGGAGCCGGCTCGGCCGTGCGGTCGGCGTTAGCTTGTTCATCGGCACCTTGGCGACCGTGTTGATGGCGCTATGGCGGCGCGAATCGCCGCGCCACGCGCGCCGCGGGCTCGATGCGCAGACCTTGCGCGACGCCGGCCTGCGCTTTCTCTCGCGCGAACGGGTCGCGCAATTGCTCGACGGCGTGCCGGCCGGCGGCGCGGTCGACGCCACGGTCGAAGCCGGGGTCGAGCGCGAACTCGCCGCGGTGCTCGGTTCGGCCTCGGCGCGGGTGTTGCTGGACGCGGCGCGGCGCGAGGCCGGGCGCGACCTCGACACGGTCGCGGCGATCGTCGGCGAGGCCTCGGCCGACCTGCGTTTCAATCAGCGTTTGCTCGAAGCGGCGTTGCAGAACATGAGCCAGGGCATCAGCGTGGTCGATGCGCAATTGCGCCTGGTCGCCTGGAACCGCCGCTACGCCGAGTTGTTCGGCTATCCGGCCGAGTTGCTGCAGGTCGGCCGGCCGATCGCCGATCTCGCGCGCTGGGCGATGCAGCGCCTGCCGATGCAGGCCGATATCGAATATTCGTTGGAACGGCGCCTGGGCTTCATGCGCGCCGGCACCGCGCATCTGTCCGAGCGCGTGCTCGCCGACGGCAGCATCATCGAAATCCGCGGCAACCCGATGCCCGGCGGCGGTTTCGTCGCCACCTTCACCGACGTTACCGCGTTCCGGCGCGCCGAGGCGGGCCTGATCCAGGCCAACGAAACCCTGGAGCAGCGCGTCGCCGAGCGCACCGCCGACCTCGAAGTCGCGACCCGCGAGGCCGAGCGCGCCAACGAGGCCAAGAGCCGCTTCCTCGCCGCGGTCGGCCACGACCTCATGCAACCCTTGCACGCCGCGCAGTTGTTCACCGATGCCTTGGCGCAACAGCTCGCCGAGCCGGCGCAACGCGAGACCGTGGCCCAGATCGGCGGCGCGCTCGATTCCACCGGCGATTTGTTGACCGGTTTGCTCGACATGTCGCGTTTGCAGGCCGGCGGCCTGGTGCCGCAGCCGCGCGAATTTCCGTTGGCCGAAGTGCTGGAACCGTTGGCCTCGGAGTTCGGCGCGATCGCCGCCGCGCGCGGCCTGCGTTTCCGCTATGTCGCTTCGCGCGCGTGGACCCGCAGCGACCCGCAGTTGTTGCGCCGGGTATTGCAGAACTTTCTCGCCAATGCGGTGCGCTACACCGCGCAGGGACGGGTGCTGATCGGCGTGCGCCGGCGCGCCGGCGGCTTGTCGATCGAAGTGCACGACAGCGGCCCGGGCATCGCGCCGGAGCAGCGGACGATGATCTTCGAGGAATTCCGCCGCGGCGAGGACGCGCCGGGGCAGGGCCTCGGCCTGGGTCTGTCGATCGCCGACCGCATTGCGCAGCTGCTCGACGCGCCGCTGAGCCTGCACAGCCGCGTCGGCCACGGCACCGCGTTCGGCGTGCGGGTGCCGAGCCTGCCCGCGCCGCAAGCGATGGCGCCTGCCAGCGAAGCGCGCAGCATCGCCGGGCTGCGCGTGCTCGCGGTCGACAACGACCCGCAGGCCTTGAGCGCATTGAGCGAGACGCTGCGGCGCTGGGGCTGCGCGGTGGTCACCGCCAGTGTCGGCGAGGACGCGCGCCGGGCCATGCGCGAGCAACCCGCGGCGCTGTGGCTGTTCGACTACCACCTCGACGACGACGACACCGGCGTGGCCCTGGCGCAACGGCTCAGCGGCGAGTTCGGCGCGCGGCCCTGCCTGCTGTTGAGCGCCGACACCGGTGCTGCGGTGCGGCAATCGGTGCATGCCGCCGGCTGGTCGCTGCTGGCCAAACCGGTCAAGCCGCTGGCTCTGAAATCGGTGCTCGACCGCTTGCTCGCCGCCGGCGGAATCGCACGCTGAACAGCCTCGCCGGGCCGTCGTCGGGCCGGATTGCGGGTGGTGACCAAGCGTGAGCAAAGTCAAGAAAATCAGCTGGTCATTTTCTCGCCAACTCTATTGCAATGCTTGTGTAGCAATGCATTCGCTATGGTTCGCAGATAACTGTCCGCAGGCTTGTCCACAGGCTGTGTGGACAACACGGACGACAAAAACGGTAAACAGCCTGAATGTGCCAACGTCGGCGCCGCGCACTTCGTCGCAGGCCTATCACGATTCGCGATGGCGTGCGCAGTCTTGACGGCGCGAGTGTCCGACGCTAAGCGCCACCAAGCCATCCGGGGTCGAGCGGCGGACGCGCAACGTCCGAGCCGACGCTTGCGCTCAGTCTTCGATTCGCCGCGCCGGGTCGGACAATTCGAGTTCGCGCAAGACCACGCCGGCGTGGGTGCGGTTGCGCACGCCGAGGCGGTCGAAGATCGCCGACAGATGCGCCTTGACCGTGCGTTCCTGCACGTCGAGGCGATCGGCGATCTGTTTGTTGAGCAGGCCTTGCGCGACCAGGGTCAGCACCCGGAATTGCTGTGGCGACAGACTGGCCAGACGCGAGGCGAGGTCGGCGTCGCCGCGCTCGCTGTGAGTGCGCGCGACCGCGACGCGCAACGAAGCCGGCAGCCATTGCTCGCAGGCCAGCACCGCGCGGATCGCATCGCGCAATTCGTCCAGGCCGGAACTCTTGGGCAGATAGCCGGCGGCGCCGTGGTCGAGCGCACGCCGCACCACGCGCGGATCGTCGTTGGCCGACACCACCGCGACTGCGGTGCCCGGGTATTGCGCGCGGATCGCCGCGAGCCCGGCCAGGCCGTGGTTGCCGGGCATGTGCAGATCGAGCAGGACCAGATCGATGCCGGGCTCGGCTTCGAGCGCGGCGAGGGTGTCGTCGAGCGTGCCGGCTTCGCGGATCGCGGTGTCGGGCACGGCATCGGCCGCGGCCTGGCGCAGCGCGGCGCGGAACAGCGGATGGTCGTCGGCGATCAGCAGGGTCGGCATCGCCCTAAGCCTAGCAGGCCGGGCGCATCGGCCGCGGCCGCCGCGCCGTATGCAAGGCTGACTGTACGAACGGCGGGCGCAGGAACGGCAGGCTGTACGAAAGTACGATGAGGCGCCGGGCGCGACTTGCTAGCCTGCGAGGATGAGCGCCCAATCCCTTCGCACCGCCGCGGCCACCGCCGCCCTCGTCCTGCTGGCTTGCGCGGTATCGCCGGTGGCGGTCGCCGCCAAGCAGCGCCCTGCCGCCCCGAACGCCCGCCAGGAAGCCGCATCGATGTTCAGCGCCGAACGCCAGACCGAGCATCGCGGCGAACACGACGACCTGCTCAGCGCCGGCCTCGGCCTCGACGGCTTGCGTGCGATGGTGCCGCCGGCGTTCGCCGACGCTGCACATCCCTCCGCTGCGGAGTTGCGTCGGCGCGCGCTGTGGACGAACTGGCGCGGCATCGCCGATCTCGCCCCGGGCGGCGGCTACGGCGAACTCTACGGCAGCGTCGCGCGCGTGCCCGGGCGCGAGTTCAGCGCATTCGCCACGTTGAGCGGGGCCAAGCAGCCGCATCGCGTGCTGGTGCAGGTGCCCGATGAGTTCGACGCCAAGAAACGTTGCCTGGTGGTCAGCGCCTCGTCGGGCTCGCGCGGCATCTACGGCTCGATCGCGGTCGCCGGTGCCTGGGGTCTGCCGAAAGGCTGCGCGGTGGCCTACACCGACAAGGGCGCGGGCACCGACTATTTCGATTTCGACGCCGGCATCGGCGTGCGCGCCGACGGCACCACCGGCCCGGTCTCCGAAGGCGGGCTGGCCTTTACTCCGAGTGCAGGCGAACGCGAGGCTTCGAAGGGCGTTGCCTTCAAGCATGCGCATTCGCGCGACAACCCCGAGGCCGACTGGGGACGGCACGTGCGTCAGGCCGCGCAGTTCGGTTTGCGCTCGCTCGACCAGGCCTTCCCGAAACAGGCGCCTTTCACCTTCGCCAATACGCGGGTGATCGCGGTCGGCATTTCCAACGGCGGCGGCGCGGTGCTGCGAGCGGCCGAACTCGGCGACGAGGGCCGGCCCGATAAAAGCACGCACGATAAGGACGGGCTCGATAAGCATTGGCTCGACGCGGTGGTGGCCGGCGAGCCGAACGTCTACGTCGAAGGCGCGCGGCCGTTGTACGACTACACCACCGAAGCCGCCTTGCTGATGCCCTGCGCCTTGTTGCACAAGCCGCTCGGCGCGATGCCGGTGGCGCCGATCAGCGGCGACAGCGCCGAATCGTTCTGCAACTACGCCGCCGCCCTGGGCATGCTCGGCGATGCCGCCGGGCAGGCGACCACGGAGGTGCGTGCGCAGGCCGCCTACGAACGCATGCGCAGCAACGGCTGGAGCGACGAAGCGTTGCGCGCCGGCGCCTTGTCGGTCAACTTCGATCTGTGGCGTGCGGTCGCGGCGACCTATGCCTCGGCCTACGGCCGCTTCAGCGCCGCGCAGCCGCCGCGCACGCGCAATCCCGACCAACCCTGGGTCAGCTACGTCTACGGCGCCGGCCAGGTCGCCCCGGGCGCGCCGATCAGCGAACGCGTAGCAAGCGAAGCCGAACGTGCCGCCTGGTGGTCCGATGCCAGCGGCATTCCGCCGGGCGCGGGCGTGTATCTGTTCGGCCCCGACGCGGCGCAGGCCGGGCAGCGTCTCGCACCACTGGCCGGCCTGCGCGAACTATGGAACGGCGAACGCCTCAGTGAACCGGGGAGCGAGCAGGACGCCGAGCGCGGCGTAGCGCTCGCCGCCGCGCAGCAGCGCGTGCGCAAGGGCATCGAGGCGACCCGCGCCGCCGCGCCGCGCAAGGACCTGCCGATCGTGGTCGTGCACGGCCTCGACGACGGCCTGATCCCGCCGGCCTTCAGCAGCGCGCCCTATGTGGCGATGGCGCGCCGGTCCAGTGCGCAGGTGCGTTACTGGCAGGTGCGCAACGTCCAGCACTTCGACGCCTTCCTCGGCCTGCCGGCGCTGAGCACGCGTTACCTGCCGTTGTTGCCGTATATCTACGAGGCGCTCGACCGCGTCGACGCGCACCTCGACCAGGGCCAGCCCTTGCCGGCCGATGCGCTGATCGAGACCGCGCCGCGCGCGCAAGGGCAAGCCTTGAAGGCCGCCGACCTGGCGATCCCGCGCTGAGGGCCCCTGCGCGCCGTTCATCGGCGCGCGAGCAGGCGCGAACGTGGCGTTCATCGGCGCGCAAGCCGGGCGCGAACGAGGCCTTGATCCGCGCACAACCGCCGCCGCGCAGGTCCGAGCAGGCCCTGCGCGGTTCGCCGTGCGCTTGATTGCCGGGGCGCGGCCGCTTGCGAGGGGGTATGCCGAGGGCCGATGCCGGCGAGGATCGATGCCTTTGCGACCTCCGCCTCTTGCGGCGGGCGCATAGGCTTTGGCAGGCTGAACGCCCTTCCTGGACGGCCCCACCGCCGTTCGCCACGGAGCAGCACCGCCTGGCGCGTCATTTTTCGATGCTCCGCGAATTCCATCTCGCGGACTGGTTCACCCTCGCCAACGCCTTCTGCGGCACCGGCGCGATCTTCGCTGCGATGCGTTTCCTGCAGGAAGGCGGCGTGCGCGACCTCATGATCGGCATGGCGCTGATCCCGCTGGCCTTCATCTTCGACGCCCTCGACGGCCGCGTCGCGCGCTGGCGCAAGTCCTCGTCCACGCTCGGGCGCGAGCTGGATTCGCTGGCCGACGTGATCTCCTTCGGCGTCGCGCCGGCGGCGCTGGCCTATGCCTGCGGCCTGCAGGGCGGCTGGGACTGGGTGGTGCTGAGCTATTTCGTCGGTTGCGGCGTCAGCCGCCTGGCGCGCTACAACGTCACCGCCGAGGCCCTGGCCGGCGACGAGGGCAAGGTCAAATACTTCGAGGGCACGCCGATCCCGACCAGCCTGCTGCTGGTGATCGTGCTCGCCATCGCCGCGGTGCAGGGCGACATCGGCTCAGACCTGTGGCTGGGCATGTTCAAGCTCGGGCCCTGGCAGTTCCATCCGCTGGTGCTGATGTTCGCGCTGTCGGGCTCGCTGATGATCAGCAAGACTTTACGCATTCCCAAGCCCTGAGCGAAGGCCTTATGGCAGTTCCTGTGTCGAAAGCGGTGGCGTTCGATGGGGCAGGAGCAAATCCCCCCAGCCCCCCTTTTTCAAAGGGGGAGCAGCATCGGTGCTTTTTCAGAGGTGAGAGCCGCAATGGTGGGGATGGGTCTCGGGGAGTGCTGAGTCCTTAGCCGTCGGCATTCGTTGTCGCTTGCTCTCTCGCTACCCAGCCGCTCATCAGTGGCGCCCCCCGAGCGTCCCCACCAGGCCTCTCCCCGCTTTGGAAAAGGGGGGCAGGGGGGATTTGCTTTTAGCTTTAGCTTTCGGTTTCCCGCATCGAAGTCATTGCAACGCTTCAGTGGAAGTCGCGCGAATGCGTGCTCAGGCTGCCGAGCAGGGCGGTCAGGTCTTCCATGCGCGAGACGATCAGGTTCTGCACGCCGTCGACGCGTTCCAGGCGTGCGTCGATCGCCATCAGCCGCGCTTCGACCAGGACCCGGCGCTGGCGCTGGGCGAGATCGCGCCAGACAATCGCATTGACGGTGCCGTCCTCGTCTTCAAGGCTGAGGAAGGTCACCCCGCCGGAGGTTTCCGGATGCTGACGCACGGTCACCAAGCCGGCGAAACGTATCAGGGTGCCGGTCTCGGTCTTGGCCAGTTGCGAGGAACGCCGGCAGCGCCGCGCGTGCAGAGTGCTGCGCAGCAGCGACAAGGGATGACGGCCGAGGGTGGTGCCGAGCAGGGCGTAGTCGGCCTGCACGTCTTCGCCGGCGGTCGGCAACGGCAGCGACACCGGCGTCTCGTCGCGGGCCACGCCGGCGAACAGCGGCAATTGCGTGTCGACACCGGCGACCGCCCAGCGCGCGCGGTGGCGATGGCCGGCGAGCGCGCGCAGCGCGCCCGAGTCGGCGAGCAGGGCGCGTACGCGCGCATCGATGGCGGCGCGTGCGCACAGGTCTTCGACGTCGCGCCACGGCGCCCGCACCCGCGCATCGGCGATGCGATCGGCCGAGGCCTCGTCGAAACCGTTGATCAGGCGCAAGCCCATGCGGATCGCATGCGGATGCTTGCCGACCCGGCCGTGCACCGGCTCCAGGGTGCAGTCCCATTCGCTGTAGCGCACGTCGACCGGCAACACCGCGACGCCGTGACGGCGCGCGTCGTGGAGGATCTGCCCGGGCGTGTAGAAGCCCATCGGCATCGAGTTGATGACCCCGCAGGCGAACGCGGCCGGGTGGTGATGCTTGAGCCAGCAGCTGACATAGGTGATCAGGGCGAAGCTGGCGGCGTGCGACTCGGGAAAGCCGTAGCTGCCGAAGCCCTTGATCTGCTCGAAGATGCGGTGGGCGAAGTCTTCGGTGTAGCCCCGCTTGAGCATGCCCTCGCGCAATTTGTCGCGATGCGGTTCGAGCCCGCCGTGGCGTTTCCAGGCCGCCATCGAGCGGCGCAGCTCGTCGGACTCGCCGGGCGTGTAGCCGGCGGCGACGACGGCGATCTGCATGACTTGCTCTTGGAACAACGGGATACCCAGCGTGCGTTCGAGCACGCCCTGAAGATCTTCCGATGGATATTCGATTTCACTCTTTTGCAGTTTGCGCCGCAGCAGGTAGGGATTGACCATGTCGCCCTGGATCGGCCCGGGCCGCACGATCGCGATCTCGATCACCAGGTCGTAGAACGTGCGCGGACGCAGCCGCGGCAGCATCGACATCTGCGCGCGCGATTCGATCTGGAACACGCCGATGGTGTCGGCCTCGCAGATCATGTCGTAGACCGCTTCGTCCTCGCCGCGGGCGAGGATGCCGGCCATGTCGAGCTGGCCGTGGCCCTGGCGCTTGAGCGAAGCGAAGGTCTTGCGCACCGCGGTCAGCATGCCCAGGGCCAGACAGTCGACCTTGAGGATGCCCAGGGCATCGAGATCGTCCTTGTCCCACTGCACCACGGTGCGATCGTCCATCGCCGCGTTCTCGACCGGCACCAGGGTGTGCAGCGGCCGCTCGGAGATCACGAAACCGCCCGGGTGCTGCGACAGATGGCGCGGGAAGCCGTGCCGCACCAGATGCGCGGACAGCGCGACCACGCGTTGCAGCAGGGGCGAATCCGGGTCGAAGCCGCGTTCGCGCAGATGCTCGGGCAAGGGCACGTCCTCGCTCCAGCGGTCGAGCGTGCGCGCCAGCTCGCCGATCTGGTCTTGCGGCATGCCCAGGGCGGCGGCGACGTTGCGCACCGCGCTGCGGCCGCGGTAGCTGATCGCCACCGCGGTCAGCGCCGCGCGTTCGCGGCCGTAGCGGTTGAACACGTATTGCAGTACTTCCTCGCGCCGTTCGTGCTCGAAGTCGACGTCGATGTCCGGCGGCTCGTTGCGTTCGATCGACATGAAGCGCTCGAACAGCATGCCCATGCGGACCGGGTCGATCTCGGTGATGCCCAGGGCATAGCAGACCACCGAATTCGCCGCCGAACCGCGGCCCTGGCAGAGAATGTCCTTCGAGCGGGCGAAAGCGACGATGTCGTGGACGGTGAGAAAATAGGACTCGTAGTTAAGCTGAGCGATGACGCGCAACTCGTGCTCGATCTGTTTCCGCACATCCGCCGCCACGCCGCCCGGCCAACGCGCCGCGGCGCCTTTCGCGACCAGGCGCGGTAGCCAGCTCTTCGGGGTTTCGCCGGCCGGAATCAGCTCGTGCGGATATTGGTATTCGAGATCGCGCTTGAGGTCGAAGCGGCACATCGCCGCGATCCGCAGGGTTTCTTCGAGCATCGCGCGCGGGTAGATCGCCGCGAGCGCTTTGCGGATGCGCAGGTGGCGCTCGCCGTTCGGGAACAGGCGGTGCCCGGCCTCGGCGACGGTGGTGCGATGGCGGATCGCGGTCAGCACGTCCTGCAGCGGGCGGCGTGCGCGCTCGTGCATATGCACGTCGCCGGCGGCGACGGTCGCCAGGCCATGGCGCGCGGCCAGCGCCTGCAGTTCGGCCAGGCGAGTGTCGTCGTCGGGGCCGCGATGCAGCTCCACCGCCAGCCACAGGCGCGCGCCGAAACGTTCGCGCAGCCAAGCCGCGTGGGCGTCGTCGGCTTCGTCGCCGTCGGGCAGCCACAGCGCCAGCAGGCCTTCGCAGCGGCCATCGAAATCCTCGCGCAGCGAGCGGTATTCGCCTTTCTTCGCGCGTCGCCGCGCCTGGGTGATCAGGCCGCACAGCGAGGCGTAACCGACCGGCTCGGCGACCAGCAGCACGACTTTGGGCCCGCCGTCGATGCGGATCTCGCTGCCGACGATCAGCGCCAGCCCGGTCTGTTTCGCCGCCTGCCAGGCGCGCACGATGCCGGCCAAGCTGCACTCGTCGGTGATCGCCAGGGCGCTGTAGCCCAGCATCTGCGCGCGCTCGAACAACTCGCTGGCGATCGAGGCGCCGCGCTGGAAACTGAAGGCCGACAGGCAATGCAGCTCGGCGTAGTCGGGTAGGGTGCTGCTGGACAGGGTGCTGCTGGGCGGAGTGCTCATGCGAACCAGCCGTGCAGGATCAGCGGGCCGTCGCCGCCGGCGCTGCGGTAGGCCCAGGCGCGCTGGCCTTTGACGGTTTCGACCAGGTAGTAGTCGCGGCGCACGTCGTCTTCGTCCCACCAGCCCGATTCGATGCGCTCCGGGCCGGCCAGGACCCGAGCGATCTTGTCGTGCAGCGGCTCGGGTTGGCGCAGCAGCCAACCCGGGCGCGGCACTTTGCGTGCGTGTTTGTCGGTGCGCGCGGCGATGTCGCCGGGCAGGCTGCGCCAGGCGCGTTCGGGACGATGGTCGGCTTGCGGCGCCAGCCCTTGCACGCCGTCGTCGCCGAGCCGTGCGCGCAGGCGTTCGCGCAACTGCGTCCACGGCAGCGCCTGTTGCGGGCGGGTGTCGAACAGGTCGCGTCGCGCCGGCACGAACGGCGGCAAGGCCTCGGCGAGCAGGCGCAGACCGACCACCGCCGCCGGCAGTTGCGCCTGCTGCAAGCGCCCGCGTGCGAGTTCGAACAACATCGTCGCATCGCGCTCCGGTGCGAGCAGGCCGACCGCGATCTCGCTCGGCGGGTGGTTCTGGTGATGGGCGTGGCGCTCGTGTTCGAGGATCAGCTTGAAGCGCTCGACGCCGCCGTCGCGGCCGGACAGATACGCCGACAGGTCGGCGGTGAGCCGGCGCAGGGGAAACAACAGGGCCAGGCTGGATTCGACTTCGTGGCCGAGTTCGATGCGCGCGTCGAAGGCGTCCGGCGGTTGGAAGTAGAGCAGCGGCGGCGTCGCCGCGCCGCGCAGGGCGTCCAGGCGGATCAGCACTTCCTGGCCGAAACGTCGCGCCAGCGGCGCGCGCGGCAGGGCGAAGACCGCGCCGAGTTTGCGCAGGCCCATGCGCTGCAGGGCTTCGACCGTGTCGGCGTCGAAGCCGCAGCGTTCGATCGGCAACTTCGCCAGCATCGCATCGAGCCGGTCTTCGTCGCAGCACAGGCCGTCTTCGATATTGCTCAGCACGCGCGCGGCATGGGGGTTGGGCGCGGCGGCGATGCGATGGCGGAAGCCCAGCTCGCGCAACTCCTGGGTGAGACGTTCGCGCAACTGCGGCCAAGGCCCGAACAAACGCCGGCTGCGTCCTACTTCGAGCACGATCGCATGGGGAAAGGCGGTGCTGACCTGCGAGCTGTAGCGATAGGCCCAGGCGGCGAGCAACTGGCGCGCCTGTTCGGCGGCTTGCGGGTCGTAGTCGACGGTCTGGAAACCATCGGCGATCGCCTGCGCGGCGATCAACGACATGCCGGGTTTCAGGCCGAGCGCGCGAGCGCCGGCGTTGACCGCATACAGGCGCCGCCGCGCCTGCGGGCCGTCGACCAGGGCCAATGCGCGCTCCGGTTCTGCATGTCCGCGCTGGACTACGTCCAGCGCCAACTGCGGCAAAAGCAGGCAGGCCCAGCGCATCTTCGCCGGCTCAACGCGGGTGCAGGGTCAGGACCGGCGCGGGACGCGCCGGCGGCGATGGATCATGCCGCGTGCTTGGGCCCGGCTGCGCGGCGAGGCGGATCGGTTGCACGACGGCGGCTTCGCTGCGGTTCGGTTCGCGGTCGCTGCCGCTGCCACTGTGGAGAGCATCGATGCGCTCGGCTTCGATACGCGCCGTAACTACAGCCTCGCCCATGACGTCGCGCGCGCCATGGGCGAACGCGATCGGCCGGGTCGGCGCATTGCCGCCGCGGCATTTGAGCACGCGCAACTGCCGCGGTGCGGTGTCGATGGCGATGCGCAAGGCCGCCGGCGACGGGTTTAGCGCAGCGCGGCTATCGCGCAGGGCGAAGCCCAGGCACTGCCCGGTCTCGGCCGCGACCTGCAGTCGGCGCAGCGCGCGGTCGTCGGCGCGCTGCGGCCAGCACAGCACCGCGGCGCAAGCGCCCGAACGCAGGCATTGCTCGGTCGCCCACAAGGCGTCGCGATGCTGGGCGCGGATCCATTGCAAACGTGCCGGTACTACGCCGGCATCGCGCCAGGCCGGCGCATACGGCACGAACGGCGGATCGACCAGCACGATCATGCGCCCGCCGTGCAGAGCATCGTCCTGCGACAGCCGCGCCAGCGCCGGCCACAGCAGTTCCAGTTCGCCGACGCCGTTGGCCGGCAACAGCAACTCGCTCAGGGCCGCCTCGGGCCAGCCACCGGTCGGCAGCGCGGCATCGAGCGCGGCGTGGCCGGTGGATTGCGAGGACGGCGCCAGGTTCGCCGACTGCCCGCGCCAGACCTGGCGGGTGTCGATCAAACGGTCGAGCGCGACGATGTTGCTCATGGCCGCGCTCAGGCCCGGCGTACCAGGCCGCAGTAGATGCCTTCGATCGCGAAGTCGGCGTCGGCGGCGATCACGATCGGCGCGTAGTCGGGATTGCGCGGCAACAACTCGATGCCGTCGGCGGTGATCTTCAGGCGCTTGATGGTGATTTCCTCGCCGATGCGCGCGACCACGGTCTGGCCGTTGGCGGCGTCGCGGGTGCGGTGCACGGCGACGAGGTCGCCGTCGAGGATGCCGTCTTCGCGCATCGAATCGCCCTTGACCCGCAGCAGATAGTCCGGGCGCGGCGAGAACAGCAGACGGTCGATCAGGACATGGCTTTCGGCCTCGGCGGCGGCGCCGATGGGCGCGCCGGCGGCGACGCGGCCGAGGACCGGCAGGGACAGGCGCGGGTCGTTGGTGGTGGGCGCGCGCGAGGCGTCGTCGACGTCGTGCGCCTCGAACTCGCCGTCGAGACCGGCCTCGTGGACCAGGCGGATGCCGCGGGCGCGGCCGGGCAGCAGCTCGATCAGCCCCTCGGCCTGCAGGGCCTGCAAGTGGTAGCCGGCCGAGCGGTTCTGGCGGAAGCCGAAATGCGCGGCGATCTCCTGCTGCGACGGCGGCAGGCCGTCGGCGGCGATGCGTTCGCGCAGGTAGGCGAGGAGGGCGCGGCGGGTGTCGGTCAGGCTCATGTACTAATCTTAGTAACAAATGGGCAAGCCGGTAAGACTTGATCGAAGCAGCCGACGGATGGTCCGGCGGCTCGCTCGGCGAGCCTGCGTCGGGCCGGTCGCGCAGGGTGAGATCGCGGCTTCGTGCTTTGGGCTTCGTGTTTTGGGGCTTGGGGTAGGAGCGGCGCAAGCCGCGACGTCTGGCCGGGAGGTTGCCGCTGGTCGAAAGCTGCGCCGCTTCGGAATGATCCGAAGGGCCTGCGTATTCGGGCTTCTAATGGTCTGGCATCGCAACGGCGTCGTTGCTGCGGCTGCGTGTCGCGGCTCGCGCCGCTCCTACCCAGAGCCCAGGAGGGCGACGCCCCGACGAACGGAGATTGACGCCGGCCGGATCATTCTTTAATTTCTGTCTAAACAGAAATAAGAGAAAACCCCATGCAGCTCAGCCCGCTCCAAGAGAAATTCATCCTCCACTGGGGTGAGATGGGCAGCCGCTGGGGCGTCAACCGCACCGTCGCCCAGATCCATGCGCTGTTGTTCCTGTCCGAGCGCGCGATCACCGCCGACGAGATCTGCGAGACCCTGAGCCTGGCGCGCTCCAACGTCAGCACCAGCCTCAAGGAACTGCAGGGCTGGAACCTGGCCCGGGTCACCCACGTGCTCGGCGACCGCCGCGACCACTTCGAGACCTACAAGGACGTCTGGGACATCTTCCGTGCCGTGGTCCAGGAGCGCCGCCGGCGCGAGATCGAGCCGACCCTGAGCATGCTGCGCAGCTCGGTGCTCGACAGCGCCGTCGCCCCGGCCGACCCGCGCGACCAGCGCACTCTGGAGCGCATGCGCGAGGTGCTGGACTTCATGGAGACCGGCACGAGCTGGATCGACGAGATGAACCGGCTCGACCCCAAGACCCTGATCAAGCTGCTCAAGATGGGCGCGCGCATCCAGCAGTACGTGCGCGGCCCGGTCAAACCGCTGCCGCCTCCGCAGGCGCCGCCGGTCGAGCCTTATGCCGAGGCGGTCGATGACCTCGAAGCAGGCCCTGATGCCAGCCAGCCTGAAGCCGGCCAGCCCGAAGCCCGCCATGCGCGCGCCGGCCGCGCGGGAGCTGCAGACGACCCGTCCTGAGCGTTTTTTTGCCCAGTAATTTCTCTAATTACCGAAATAACTGTAGGAGCAGGCCATGAGCAAGCACGATCCCGTCCCGCACGCCGTCATCGCCCTGTACGACCACGCTTGTCCGCTGTGCCGTACCGAGATGCACCGGCTCAAGGCCCACGACCGCCGCGGCCGGCTGCAACTGGTCGACATCGCCGCGCCGGAGTTCGATGCCGCGCAATGGGGTTTCGAGCTGGAAGCCCTGCGCAATGCCTTGCACGTGCGCCTGCCGAACGGCGAATGGCGGATCGGCGTGCCCGGCATCGCCGAGGCCTATCGCGCGGTCGGCCTGGGCTGGTTGACCTGGCCGCTGCGCGTGCCCGGAGCGGGGCGCATGGCCGCGCGCGCTTATCGCTGGATCGCGCCGAACCGGCACCGCGTGTCGCGCTGGCTCGGTTATCGCGAGGCCGGGCACGAGCCGGCGCCGCGCTGCGACAACGAGCATTGCCCGACCCACTTCTGAGCGGAGCGCGATCATGGAACGTGTCTTCATCGCCTTGCTGCTGATCCAGGTCGTGCTGGGCGCGATCGACACCGTCGCCCATCACGAACTGATGGAAAAACTCGCCAACCGCCGCAGCGCCGCGCTCGAACTGAAACTGCATTCGGCGCGCGCCTTCATCTACGGCGCGTTGTTCCTGGTGTTCGCCTGGCTGCATCCGCAAGGCCTGTGGCTGGCGCTGGTGTGGAGCCTGGTGCTGGTGGAAGTCGCCATCACCCTGTGGGATTTCGTCGTCGAGGATGCGACCCGCCTGTTGCCGCCGACCGAGCGCGTGCTGCACACCGTCCTCGCCGTCAACGGCGGCGCGATGTTCGCCGTGTACGCGCTGGCGACCGCGCAGGACTGGAGCGCGCCGAGCGCCTTGCTGCCGGTCTCGCACGGTTGGGCCTCGTGGGCGCTGAGCGCCGCGGCGCTCGGCATCGGCGTGTCGGCGCTGCGCGACGGACTCGCCGCGCGCGTCAACGCCGCCGAGCCGGCGCCGCGCGCCTTGCTCGCCGATCAGCCGCAGACCGGTTTCCTGATCAGCGGCGGCACCGGTTTCATCGGCACCGCCCTGGTCGAAGGCTTGCTCGCCGGCGGCCATCGGGTGACCGTGCTCAGCCGCGATCCGCGCCGCGCCGCCCTGCGCTTCGGCGGCCGCGCGCGCTGCATCGCCGACACCGCCGAACTGCGCGACGACGAGGCCATCGACGTGGTGGTCAACCTAGCCGGCGCACCGGTGGTCGGCCCGCGCTGGTCGCCGGCGCGCAAGCGTGCGCTGCGCGCGAGCCGCCTCGACACCACCTATGCCTTGCGCACCTGGTGCGAGCGTTCGCAACGCAAGCCGGCGCTGTGGCTGCAGGCCAGTGCGGTCGGCCTGTACGGTGCGCACGCCCGCAGCGGCCCGGAATTGCGCGAGCCGGCGGCGCAGGCCGGCGACTTCGCCAGCGAGCTGTGCTGCGACTGGGAACGCGCCGCTGCGCCGGTCAGCGAGTGGGGTGTGCGCCTGACCACGATGCGTCTGGGCCTGGTCCTGCACCGCAGCGGCGGGGTGTTGCCGATGCTGTCGTTGTCGGCCTCGCTCGGCGCCGGCGCGGTGCTCGGCGACGGCAAACAGTGGTTCGCCTGGGTGCATCTGGACGACGTGCTGCGTTTCGTCGAACAAGCCGTCGAGCATGTCGGCATCCGCGGCCCCTACAACTTGGTCGCGCCGGGTGGCTGCAGTCAGGCCGACTTCACCCGCGCATTGGCGCACAGCCTGTATCGGCCGGCCTGGCTGCGCATGCCGGCCTGGCCGCTGCGGCTCGCGCTCGGCGAGATGTCGACGATGCTGCTCGACGGCCCCAAGGTCGAACCGCGTCGCCTGCTCGATCAGCGTTATCGCTTCCTGCATCGCGACCTGGACAGCGCGCTAAGCGCCGGTCGCGAACGTGCTTGCCGTTCTACTTATTCGGGTGACGAACACCCAGGGGACCAACATGGAACTGTTGAATCCGGCCGACATGAATCCGGCCGACATGAATCCGGTCGCATCCATTCCGGCCTGCTTTAAGCCGGCCGGCGCAGCTCCGGTGAGCGCAGCATCGACGACCGATGGCGGCCTTGCCGGTTCGCGCGGCGAAACGCGTTTACCCGAAGCATCCAGCGATCTCGCCGCATTGCTGCGTGCCGCGCTCGGAGCGCGCTGGAAGTTGCTGCATCCGCATATCCAGGCGCGCTTCACCCTCGGCGACGGCGAGGCCCAGGCCGAATACGTCGGCAACATGCATCAGGTGCGCTGCACCCGCCTGGGCGGCCTGTTCGCGCGCGCGATCCGCTACGCGCGGGTGCTGCCGCACCAGAACGCCGATGAAGTGCCGTTCCGTTTCGACGTGCAGCCTTTGCGCAGCGGCCTGGGCTGGATCAAGACCCGCACCTATCACTTCATCGACGAGGTGTTCAGTTTCCGCTCGCGCATGATCCTGGGCGAAAACGGCGAGCTGCTCGAGCATTTCGGCGGCGGCCTGGGCATGCGCGTGCGCCTGGAAGTGCTGCCGAACCGGCTGGTGTTCGTCGACCAGGGGTTTTTCCTGCACTGGCGTGGCCTGCGTTTGCCGCTGCCGCGGCCGTTCTGGCCGGGCCGCTTCGTTCTTGTGCATAGAGACCTCGACGCAGCGCATTTCGAAGTCACCATCGATGTCGTGCACCCGTGGTTCGGACCGCTGTTCCATCAGGACGGAACCTTCGAGCGCATGGAGGCGGCGCGGGTCTGACGGCGAAGGAGACGCCGGCAAGGGCGCAAGGAAGTGCCGACAAGGACGGCGCCGGGGCCATGGACGGCCTGGCGCGGGGGCGGGCGACGGCGCTGCGCTCCACCGATTCGGCTCAGGCCACCCGGAACAACACGTTGTAGTGGAAGCGCCGGCCGGTGGTCGCGCGCAGTTTCTTCGCGTCGCGGTGTTCGGGATTGATCAGGGCGTTGTATTCCTCCGGCACGATCACCGAAGGCACCAGCAAGATCGCCGAGGCCTGGCTCGCCAGCCATTGCGAACCCACGCGCACGCTGGCCATGCCGGCCGGCACCGCGTCCCAGGCGCCCGGTAGTTCCTGCGGCGACAACTGCATGCGCGCCTTCCACACCGCGGCAGGCACCTCGATCGACACCACGTGCCGGTTCAAGGGCAGGCCGTGCGCGTCGACATAGGCCGCGGTTTCCAACGCCGCCAGCGCCAGCGATGTGGCGGTGTAGAGCACGCGCTGGCCGTCGTCGTTCCAACGCCCCGGCCGCGCCGCCGCGCCGGCGCCGCTGAGATCGTCGGCGCGATAGGCACGGGTTTCGGTGGCGATGCGCCAGAGTTTCATGAGGCGGGCCTCGTCCTTGCGGCTGCGCCGGAGGTCACTGGTAAGAGCCGCTTTCGAGCGAGCCGAGCAAACGCGCGACGACGTCGAAACCGGTCGGGGTGTCGAGCAGGTCGGCCGGCTTGCGGCCGCCGAGCGCCGGTTGCGGCTGCTCGATCCAGCGCCCCAGCCACTTGGCCGAATCGAAGCCGCGCGCGCCTTCGGCGGTGCTCGCATCGACGATGGCCTCGGTGATGCCGAGCAAGCGCATGATGCCGAGCGCGGCCTGGCCGCTGGCGCCGGCGATACGCGCCTGCTGCGCGGCCTTGCTTTCGGCGGTGGCCTTGGCGATGCCGAGGATGGTGAACATGCGCACCGCCGGCAGCTCCATGCTCGCGGCCATGTGCTTCACGACCTGGGCCGGCACGCCCTGGCGTTCGGCCGCCACGCGCTGCAGCGGCGTGGCCGAGCGCAGATAACTGACATAGCCCTTGAGCGTGGCGGGGGCGCCGTGGACGTCCAGCGGCGGCTCCTTGACCGACAGGCCGCGCTGGCGTTGCGAGGCCGGGTAGGCCTGCGATTCCTGCAGGCCGAGCTTGCTTTCGTGCACGCTGGGCTGCGCGCGCCCCGCCGACTTGGCGAGCGGCTTGGCCGGCGAGGGCTTCTTGGCGGCTTTGCTCATGGCGTGGCTCTGTCTGGATCGGGACTCACTCTAGCACAAAACTGGACGGCCATCACGGTGGGCGGCGAGCCCGGTCCCGGGCCCGGACGATGCGCGAGCTGGGCATCGGCGGCAAAATCACCGCTGCATCGGGTCGCCTCGACGACCGGCCATCGAGACAGGGGAATGAACGAATTACGCATCACTTCGCAACGCGAACGCATCGACGTCGGCTTCGTGCATCGGTTTCTGTCCGGGCACAGCACTTGGGCCAAGGGCATCCCGCTGGCCCTGGTCGAGAAATCCCTCGCCCATTCGCTGTGTTTCGGCGGCTTCGTCGACGACCGGCAGGTCGCGTTCGCACGCGTGGTGTCGGACTACGCCACCTTCGCGAATCTGGTCGACGTGTTCGTGTTGCCGGAATGCCGCGGCCTGGGCTACAGCAAGCAACTGGTCGAGGCGGTGTTGGCGCATCCGCAATTGCAGGGGCTGCGTCGTTTCACCCTGGCGACCGCCGATGCGCATGGGCTCTATGCCCGTTATGGCTTCACGGTGCCGCACTATCCGCAGACGCTGATGGAGCGCTATGTCCCGGACATCTACGCATCGGACAGTCCTGCGGCCGCAGGCGAGGTCGCAGGCCATGGGACGGCTTCGCCGTAGATTGATCGAGAGTCGTCGCAGCGGCTGAGCAGCGGCGCGAAAAACCTGCGGCCGGCGTTGAAAACCCGGGTTTCACATGCTGGGCCCGATGCTTCGGGTAGCGTCCTCGCGGCCAATGGCCGAGCCATGCCGGGTCGGTGGCAGGGCCTGCGCCGCCGCCGTTCTGCGTTGTTCTGCGATGGAGTCCATCCGCCATTGGTACTGCATCGAAGGGCCATTTACGGTTGCTATGCTCTGCATGGCGGTTGGGCCGTCGCTCGAAACGCGTCAACGCAATCGTTAAACGTAAGGAGTTTGCATGAACCGCCAATCGCAGATCTTCGTCACCGGGCTGGTACTGGCCATGGCCGCGGCGTCCGCGGCCATGGCGGCCCCGGGCGACCGCCAGGTCTACGAGGACGCCATCGCGCGCGCGTCGCGCGTGTGTCCCGACCATTCGCCCGAACGCACCTCGCCCGGGATCAAGAGCATTCCGGTCGCGGCCTTGCGGGTGATCGAACAACGCAACTACGCCTTGTGCCCGGATCGTCGCCTCGACTCGCAGACGCCGGTGGTCTGGTACGGCCGCGAGGGCGTGTTCGCCTGGAACCCCGCCTCGCGCGGCGCGGCGAAATTGCTGGCGAGCAAGGCCGCGGCCTATGCGAAGGACCAATCCTTTCCGGCCCAGACCGTGGTCTGGAAGCCGAACGGCAAGTTGGCCGAAGGGGCCCTGGTGCCGGCGTTCCGTGGGCGCCTGGTGCGTTGACCGGGCTTGCGGCGACGATTCGCATCGAGCGAACGCCGCCGCGAGTTGAACATCCGCTCCGCGGCGGGCCCGGCTCGAAGCCGTCGCCGGCACCGATCCGCAATGCCCCGAAACCCCGGCCCGCGCCGGGGTTTCGCGTTTTCGGCGATCTCAGGCCGTGCGAGCGCGGCTTGCGATAATTCATCGGGCCCGACGCCTACGCCCCGCCGGCAGGGAAAGATGCCGGCACTTCAAGGAGACCGACATGACCCCGACCCCCGCGGAAAAGACCGGCGAATTCGAGCGCGCCGACAACGGCTGGGTGTTCAAGTACTTCACTCGCGAGGCCACCGGCCTGGTGCTGCGTCACGAGGTGTTCGAAAGCATTTCCGATTTCTTCCAGCGCGTGGACCACCTGTTCAATCGCGTCGACGGCTCCGACGAGCCGCAGTGGCCTGCCGCGTAACCCGTCGTTCGCTGTCCTCCTCATCTCTCTCTCTCTCTCTCTCTCTCGTTTCCTTGGGCTCGCCGGCGACGGCGGGCTTTTTTTGCGATTTTCAGGATCGGAAAATCAGACAGGTGCAACTGAATCGTTCAGCGAATGGCTGGCCTGCGCGATGCGATGCGCTGTCACGTCGGCGCGGCATCGCCCTGGCAGACTGGGTCTTCTTCGACACGATGGGACAGGCCATGACCCGCCGAACGCATTCGACCACGCAGTTGTCCAATGTCGCCTACTCGGCGCCTTTCGTGATTGCCGAGCGTCTGGCGCGCTTCGCCGAGGCAGGCGCCAACCCTTCGGCCCTCGACCAACGCGAGTGGCAGCGCATGCTCGAAGAAAAATGGACCGCCGCCTTGCAGGGGTCGTGGGCGATGTCGGGCGCGCTGTGGGAGGCCTATTACGACGCCTGGTTCAACCTCATGAGCGGTGCATGGACGCCGTGGTCGATGCCGTCGCCGGCCGACTGGTGGGTGCGTAGCGCCCAGAACGGCGAGCGCATCCTGTCGGCCGGGCTCGCACCGGTCGCACGCACGGTGTCGGCGAATCGCAGGCGTCTGGGGCGGCGCAAGGGATGATCGGGGAATCGGGAATCGGGATGGGAGAGTAGGGACTCCCCGACCGGTGTATGCGATCGGTCCAGGTGTTCACCCGATGCCGGTCTTCGCAAGTCGGGCGACTGCATGCGGCGTCCGTCGCACTGTTACAACTCCATCGACGGTCCGGCCTCGCGTTGCGCTAGGGTCATCGGTTTGATCCCGGTCGGATCGACGCCGGTTCGACTTCCCCCACGAGAAAGGGAGTTTCCATGCGCCGCATCGTCATCGCTTTCATCCTGGCAAGTTGCCTGGCCGCACCGGCCTGGGCGCAGTCTGTTTCCTTCGGCAGCAAACTGATCAACGTCGGCGACACCGTCGGCACGGTCCAGCAGGTGGCCGGCAAGCCGGACCGCATCGTGCCGATACAGAACAAATACGGCGCGACGGTCGCCGAACGCTTCGAGTATTACCTGCCCCGCAAGAGCGTGTTGATCACGGTCGTAGAGGGCAAGGTGACCGAGATCAGGGAAGTGTTCTGAGCCAACGCGCGACCCCACGCAACAGCGCCGCAGCGCGACGCAGATAATCCCGGGTCAAGTATCGGGAGCGGCGCAGCCTGAGATCAGGGCTGCGCTGTGCGGCGTTGCAGCCAAGCAGCTTCAAGCCAAGCGGTTTCGAGCCAAGCAGTAACAAACCCAGCAATAACAAGCCCGGCAGTTTCAAACCCGGCCGTTACAAGCCAGAGCCGCCCGCCGATGCCCGGCCGTTGAAGCTGCGGCCGTTAATTCAGTTGCCGCCAGGGTAACCTCGGCATTCTTTCGGACCAGCACGCGGCGATGCTGTTGTTCCTGCGTGGGCGTTATGCCGAGGGTTTGGAGATCGTCGATCAAGCCGAGTGCTTGTTGCCGCTTTTGCCTGTGGGCCAACCGGAATCGGAGGCGCATGCGCAAATGGCCTGCACGCGCGTATGGCCCCTGGTGGCGCTGGGGCGGGTGCCGGAAGCGCGCCGCAACCAGGAACGCTGCGCGCGTGGCAATGCGCCGGCTTCGCGTTACCGGGCCTTGCTCAGCAAGATCGATATCGAAATCCTGGTCGGCGACCGCGTCCAGGCCGCGACTTTGCTGGGCCAGGCCGAGCAAGCCCTGCCGAACATGCCCCCCGAACGTTGGATCCATCTTATGGAAGTGGCCCGGCTTGCGAACGAGCTAGGCGAAAGGGAGAAATCCGAACGCATCTACGCGCAGCTGCTTTCGCAGTTGCGGCCTACCGGCTTTTCGGGATTGGTCGCCCAGACCCTGACGGGGCAGGCCGAAAGCGCGGCGGTCCGGGGCGACTGGGAGCGCAGCCGCCCCCTTGCTGCCGAGGCTCGCCGCTTGCTTCGCGGCGAGGTGTGGTTCTTGGGCAGGCGCCTGGACCTGCTCGACATCGTCGATGCGCGCGGGCGCGGCGACGAGCCTGCGGCAGTCGCGATGGCGAGCAAGTTGCATGCGCCTGTGCATCAGCTGGGCGATGTGGTCGCGCAGATGCAACTGCACAGCCTGTTCGAGCCGGGTGCGCTCGAAGGCGACTGTAGTGCGGCCGAACGCGAGGCCCTGGTCGCCCGCACCGGCATGCGCGGCATTCACCTCGATTGGCTCACGCCTGCACGCGGTATGGCTCAAGGCGCTGCGCACTAGCGGTACTGCTGCGCGGGCGAGGTTCGGCGGCTTTCCGCGGCCGCGGTTCGCACTCAGGCCTCGAGCCGGTTGCGCTCATTGTCGCAGGCATCGCCCGCTGAGGGCGGTCGTGTGCATGGGGCGTAGGGCTGGCGAACCGGGCAGGGCGGTCCTGCGCCAGTAATCACGCATGAAGGCGTGCGCTCCGGCCGCTGTTGCGCGGCCGTCTTATCTCGCCGATGCCGCCTGGTTCGAAGAATAGTGAACGCCCGATGCACGGTTTTCTTTCCGGCGCCCGAACGAACGCTTTTTTTATTCTCTGCGAGACGGTGTTCTCTGTATCGTTCGGTTCGCAGTCGATCGCCGTGATGCGCGCTTACGAAGGCTGCGAAGTATCCGGGCCGGCGTGGTTGCAAATTGTCGCGCCCGACAACGGGTGCGCCGGCGGTGCAACAGAACCACCGAGTGAAGATCGAAAGCGAACAGACCCACCGCTGTTCGTCGCATGTTGATACCCCATGGAATCGCTCGCCGGCTGCCTCGCAGCTTCGGCGGTCGCTCGGCTGCGCGTCGTTCGGCCGTAACGGTCGTCGCAATGGCATCGGATTGAGGTTGGATGAGCAGGACGGATTTCTCCCAGGAACGCAGGCTGCATATCGCCGCTTCGTCGATCGCGGTGGCGACGACGTTGTCGATCGGTGCGTTGTTGCTTCGCCCGGTCGCGTTGCCGTCGACGGCGTCGGCGATGGAGGTGGTGCTGATCGATCGCATCGATCGTATCGAGCGTATCGAGCGCATCGATCCGGCGCCTGCGGTTTCGCAGCCGATCATCCGGCGCCCCGGCACGGCAGCGCCGGTCGGCAAGCACCCGGGTCCGCGGCGCGAATCGATGCGTCAACCCGAAAATGCAGCGCTGTCCCCGCAAAAGCCGGCTGCCGCCGAACAGCCGGCGCCCGATCGTTTCGGCTTGCGCCCCCGCAACGCGCCGGCCGACCCGGCGCCGGCAGCGACACCGCGCGTGCCTGGATCACCGGGCGAACGCAGTCAGTACTACGCCAAGAAGTTGCTCGAACGCCGCAGTCCGCTGGGAGAGCAGCCCCCGCCGCTGCACGACTGGTTCGACGAGGGTAAAACCACCGGCAAAGGACAGACGGTGTCCGAGCGGATCGCCGAAGCCCTGTTCGGGAAGGACATCCAGTCGGCGAAGCCGCGGCCGCCGCCGTCGCCGCGGTTCCGGCCGGAACTGCATGAGCGGCCGTCCGACCTCGGCAGCGAAGCGACCGGCAATGCCTACAAGGCCGCTGCGGTCGGTTACGAAAAACTTCCCGGCCTCGAAGGCGAAGCCAGCCGCCGCATCCGCGAAGCCATCGAGCTATTGCTCAAGCTGCCCTCGGTTTGCGAGCGACACAGCGTCGAGGAATGGCTGGCGCCGGCACGCAAGCACCTGGCCGAATTGGAGCGCGTGGAATACGCCTACGGCCACGGCGCCGACCCGATACGCCGCGAGCACATGCTGCCGCGCGCCGCCGACACCGCCTACGACCAGGCACGGCGCGCCATCGCCTATGCGGAAGGGCGGTTGCCGGGGTGCGGGAAGTGAGCGGCTGGAAACTAGTAACTAGTAGTGAGGCGCGCGTGCGGGACGCTGGCTTCGCGGCATTGGAGGGCGCGGCCATGCCGGTGGCGGGAGCTGGGGTGTTCGCTTGGTACAAATACAAAAAAAGCCGGAAACCGTGAGGTTTCCAGCTTCGTTTGCGATCCGTGGATCGGTATTGGTGGAGGTGGGCGGAATCGAACCGCCGTCCGAAGGCACTCCATCCCCGGCACTACATGCTTAGCGCTCCGTTAGATCTCGCCCCCGAACAGCACGGCGCGCAAAGCGCATCCAGGAGCCAGCCTGTTTTGAGTTGACCGGGTGCTGACAGGCAACCACTCCCGGCGATTCCGTGATAATGACCCTACATTGCGAGCACGGACACAAGCAATTTCGGGGCTTACGCCTTAAGCGGCGAGAGCGTAGTTGTCGTCGTTGGCAACTAAAAGTTTGCAGCTGGATTTACGAGGAAAGCTACCCCCTCGGCATGCGCCAAGTGATTTCGCGACCCCCGTCGAAGCCAGTGCACCCCCGGGGACAGCAACCATCGCTGACGTGTTCAGTATAGGGGCTGGCGGCGGGTTCTCAAGCGTTACCGTGTAATGACGCACCGGCGATTCAGGCGCGGGGCTCGCCGCACGGGCGTGCGCGCGAGCCGGACGGCGCCGATGGGCCGGCGCGGATCGGCCGTCTGTCGTGGTTGTGCTGGATGCGCGGACTGTCGCGGCCGTAGCCGCGCCGGCTCAGTTGCCGTCGAGCAGTTCGATCAGGGCGCGGCGCTTCTTGCGCGACAGCTTGCGCATCAGGCCCATCAGCCGCAGTTCGTCGGGGTCGCTGTATTTGGCGGCGTTTTCGCGCACCGACAGCGATTTGCCTTCGATGGTGCCGCGGCCGGTCGCCAGCCATTCGAAGCTGACGTGTTGCTGCACGGCGATCTGCAGCATGCGCTCGAGTTCGGGCAGGGCCAGGCCCACCAGCCACTTGCGGGCGGTTTCGCGGCTGACGTCGTAGTAAGCGGATAGCGCGCCTGTGCGGGCCCGGCCTTTGGCGAATCCGGAAAAGTCGAGGGCCTGGTGCAGCCGATTGGCGAATTCTTGGTGAGGCGCGTTGGTCATGAGGTCTCGCCGGAGCATCCTGCAGGGCTGAAACGTGGCGCCGCCCACCCTGGCTGTCGGCCGGGCGAGGATAGCGCAACTCATTGTTGCGTACGCTTCCCGAAATTGATCACTCTTTTTGGTCGTTGAAAAGAGCAATTTGCGGTGGTAACTTGGCTGGGCATGGATGCCAGTCAGAGGTCAGGCTATGGAAGGCAGAGCTAAAAAGAAGGCCCGGCGGAGTGCCGGGAAGACCGCGAAAGTAGCCGCTCGGCCCCGTTCGGCGCCGCGCTCCCGGGTCGAGCGCAGGCGGGCGCAGCACGAATCGCCCAACCCCATCGAACGCTATATCGCCTGTTTCGTCACCGCCCGCGAGGCGGCCTCGGCGGCCGGGGTGTCGGCGGCGATGCTGCGGCGCATGCGGGTGCGCGGCTATGTTTCGACCCGGGCGCGGGCGCTGCTGATGGCGCAAGCCTGTGAGTTCCGGGTCGAGGCGGTCGAGCTGATGGCCTTGCCGAAGGGGGACGGCTGATGGCCGGTTCCGATTGGGGGCAGGGGCTCGGCGCGGTGCTGCTGCAGCCGGTCGCGCTCGGCCTGGGAATGTGCCTGCTGCTCGCCGCGGCGGGCCTGGCCGGTTGGTGGCAGTGGCGACGGCGGCGCTTGTCGCCGTACGAGCGCCTGGCCCGGCGTGCCGACCGTAACGGCCGCGCCTTGCTGCAACTGGCCGACGAGATCGAGGGTTTTCTGATCCGCCAACACGAGGCCGGCGTCTCGATACGCCAGCAGCGGCACTGGCCGCAGTTGTGCCGGCAGGTCGCGACCGAGCACCTGGAGTGCATCAACTGCCTGCTGCTGGAAGGGGTCTGGCACGAGCACGACAAACCGCACGACGACCGTTGATCGGCGGGCGGGCCTGTGATGCCTTGCAGACAAGTCGGCGGGTATGCTTGCGGCGATGACGACGACCGATCCGGCCGCCCACGCCCGCCCCGCGAACGACGGGGTCGACTCCGAACTTTCCGGCCTGATGCCGCGCCGCGGTTATCTGCTCGCGCTGGCGGTGCTGATCGGCGCCTTGATCCTGGTGTTCACCGCGTGGCGGATCGCGCGCGACCGCGAACTGCGCTCGGCCCAGGCCGAGTTCATCAGCCAGACCGTGCAGGTCACCGAGCTGATCCAGCAGCGTCTGGTCAATTACGAACTGGTCGCGCGCGGAGGCGTATCCCTGTTCGCTTCGGTGCAGCGGCCGACCGCGGCGCAGTGGAAGGCCTATGTCGAGGGCATGAACATGCAGCGCCGGTTTCCGGCGACGCTGGGCCTGGGCTTCAGTGGTTACGTGCCGCAGCGGCTGCTGGTGCAGTTGCAGAACGAATGGCGCGACGCCGGTTACGGCCTGCTGTCGATACGGCCGCAGGGCCGGCGCGAGGTCTACGGGCCGATCCTGTACCTGGAGCCGAAGACGCCGGCCAACGTGGCCGCGATCGGCTACGACATGTACGCCGAAGACGTGCGTCACGCCGCCCTGGCCGCGGCGTTGGATTCGGGCCAGGCTTGGCTGTCGGGCAAGATCCAGTTGATCCAGGACGGCGACAAGAAGAACACCGGCATGCTGCTGGCCTTGCCGGTGTATCTGGGCGGTGGGCGCCCGCAGACCCTGGAGCTGCGGCGTGCGGAAATGCAGGGCTGGGTGTATGTGCCGTTCCGGATGGAAAGCTTCGTCGAGGTGGCGCTGGGCGACACCCATGACGACATGCGCTTTCGCATCTTCGATGAAACCGGCGGGCGCGACGAACTGTTGTACGCCAGCCCGAACCTGAAGACCGACGTGACCGCGGCCTTCGTGCACCGCGCCGCATTCGACATCTACGGCCGTACCTGGCGCATCGAATACGAATCGGCGCCGGTCGAGGAGGCGGTGCCGCGCCTGGAAGGCCTGCGCAACATGTTCGCCCTTGGGCTGTTCTCGGCGTTGCTGCTGTACAGCATCGCGCTGATGCTGGCGCGCACCGAATCGCGCGCGCGCAGCATCGCACTGCGCATGACCGAGGACTTCCGCCGCAGCGAAACCCGGTTCCGCAGCGCGATGCAGTATTCGGCGATCGGCAAGGCCTTGCTCGACAGCGAAGGGCGCATCGTCGACTCCAACCCGGCTCTGTCGACCATCGTCGGCCTGGACGCGCCGCATCTGCTCGGCCAGCGTTTCGACAGCCTGCTCGAGGACGAGGATGCCGAGTTGCCGGGCGGCACCAGCCATACCGAAGAGGACGGCGTGCACCGGGCGACGCGCCGTCTGCGCCGTCCGCACGGTGTCGCACGCCAGGTGCAACTGACCTATTCGCCGGTGCCCGGCAACGTCGGCCAGGACATCAGCGGCCTGGTCCAGGTCGAGGACGTGACCGAGCGCCTGCGCGCGGAAGCGCGCGTGCACGCGCTCAACCGCACCCTGGAGGCGCGCGTGGCGCTGCGCACGCGCGAGCTCAGTCAGGCCAATCAGGAACTGGAAGCCTTCGCCTATAGCGTCTCGCACGACCTGCGCGCGCCCTTGCGCGCGATCGACGGGTTCAGCCGCATCCTCGGCGAGAAATACGCCGACCGTTTCGACGCCGCCGGCAACGATTACCTGGCGCGGGTGCGCAAGGCCGCCGCGCGCATGGGCGATCTGATCGATGCGCTGCTGAAGATGTCGCGCCTGGCGCGCAGCGAACTCAAGCACGAATCGGTCGACCTGAGCCGGATCGCCAATGAGGTGATCGAAGAGCTGCGCATGGGCGACGCCCAGCGCAAGGTCGAGGCGTCGATCGAGCCGGGTATGCAGGTGTTCGGCGATGCCTCGCTGCTGCGCAACCTGCTCGGCAACCTGCTTGGCAACGCCTGGAAATTCACCCGCGACCGCGACCCGGCGCGGATCGAGTTCGGCACCCAGGAAACCGCGAGCGGCGTGCGCGAGTTCTATTTGCGCGACAACGGCACCGGCTTTCCGCAGGCCTATGTCGACAAGCTGTTCCGGCCGTTCCAGCGTCTGCACAGCGTCGAGGATTTCGCCGGCCACGGCATCGGCCTGGCCTCGGTCAAGCGCATCGTCGAGCGCCACGGCGGCACGATCCGCGCCGAAGGCCGCGAAGGCGAGGGCGCGGTGTTCCATTTCACCCTGCCGCACGACGGGGCGGGGCGAGGGGAGTGAGGTTGCAGAGCCGTGCGCTGAGAGGGGCCGCTAAGGCGGTGTGTTAAAGCCTGGCGAGCAGCCGGCTTGCGCCGCTCCTGCCCCGAGAGCGGCAGCCCGATCCTTGTAGGAGCGGCGTGAGCCGCGACCACGAAACTCCGCACGCCGGCGCCAACGGCCGCGGCCCGCGATGGCGGGCCGGGTGTTTCGTGCCGGGTGAAGCGTGGGGTCAGGCGTTGCGGTTGTGCTTACGCATCACGCGCTGCTTTTCGCGCGCCCAGTCGCGCTCCTTGCTCGCCTCGCGCTTGTCGTGGCTCTGCTTGCCCTTGGCCAGCGAGATTTCCAGCTTGACCTTGTTGCCTTTCCAGTACATCGCGGTCGGCACTACCGTGTAGCCGTCGCGCTGGACGCGGCCGATCAGGTTGTCGATCTCCTCGCGGTGCAGCAGCAGCTTGCGGGTGCGGCGTTCCTCGGCGACCACGTGGGTCGAGGCGGAGATCAGCGGGCTGATCTGCGCGCCGATCAGGAACATCTCGTCGCGCAGGATGACGGCGTAGCTTTCGGTGATGTTTGCGCGTCCGGCGCGGATGGATTTGAGCTCCCAACCCTGCAGCGACAGACCGGCCTCGAAGCGTTCCTCGAGGTGGTAATCGTGACGCGCACGCTTGTTCAGCGCGATGGTGCCGCCCGCGCTGCCCTTTCCTTTATCCTTGCCGGCCTTGTTGTTCGTATTTTTAGCCATGACAGATTGTCCACGATCCGGAGGCCATTTGAGTAGCCGTCTCCGGTTTTGGATGAAGATCCACGATCCGGAGGCGGTTTGAGTAGTCGTTCCGGGTTTTGAATGAGGATGTCCACGATCCGGAGGCCATTTGAGTAGCCGTCTCCGGTTTTGGATGAAGATCCACGATCCGGAGGCAACCGAAGTGGCCGTAGGTCAGGTTGAAATTCCACGATCCCGGGGCGGTTGCCACCGACACGGGTTTGTTTAGCTCCACGATCCGGCTTCGATTCGACACCACCCAAGACCGCCGCCCGGCTACGATGCCTGTCCTGAAGCGAGCTCTCGGCCCGGTTACTCGAACGGTGCCAGCCGACTGCAGGGGCGGCCGATCCATCCACTTCCCGCTTGAAATCCGCCCCGCGGACCTTATTGCGATAAGCACATGCCTACGATTCGCCGTTCCGCCCTCGTCGAACACTCCGCCGCGCGCATGTTCGCGCTGGTCAACGATGTCGCCGCGTACCCGCGTCGTTTCGACTGGTGCGAGCAGGCGCTGGTGCTCGAAGCCGACGAGGCCCACATGGTGGCGCGGCTCGACCTGGGCCTGGGCGCGCTGCGGACCTGGTTCACCACCCACAACAGCTTGTCGCCGCCGCACCACATCGAGCTCAAGCTGGTCGACGGGCCGTTCCGCAAGCTCGGCGGGCGCTGGGAATTCCACGCCCTCGACGAATCGGCCTGCAAGGTCACCCTGACCCTGGAATTCGAGCCGGCGGTGAAACTGCTGGGGCCGGCCATGGCGCTGGGTTTCCAGAGCCTGGCCGACCGCATGGTCGACGATTTCGTCCGGGTCGCCGATCGCGGCGCCGAACCGGCGCTGCCGTCGGTGACCGGCCCGAGCCCGGCCTGAGGCCTGGCCGTGAAGATCGAGCCGTGAAGATCGAACTGGTCCGTGCCTGGCCGCGCCGCTTCGAGGCGCTGAGCCTGGAACTGACCGACGGCGCCACGGTGGCCGATGCGCTCGCCGCGGCCGGTTGGGGTACGGATGCCGAAGGTGCGAACGCCGAAATCAGCGGCTACGCCATATTCGGGGTCAAGGCGCTGGCGGACACGCCGCTGCGCGATGGCGACCGGCTCGAACTGCTGCGGCCCCTGCAGCTCGACCCGAAAGAAGCGCGCCGTCGCCGCGCCGCCGACCACCCGATCAAGAAATAACGACCCGGCAAACAACGACGGCCCGGACGCAGAGCGGCCGGACCGGCAGGGCATTGCAACAGCGGCAGGCGGCGCGACCGCAAGGCCGCGCGGCGGGGATCAGCGCCGGCGGCGCTTGTCCTTATCCTTGTCCTTGGCCAGGTTGCGGCCGAACTGCTTGACCGAGGCGCGGGCGATCTGCTCGTCCTGCTCGGCGAAGTAGTCGCCTTCCCACTTGGTCAGGCTGTCGTTTTCGAACCACAGGGTCAGGTTCTTGCGATCGGTGTGGCCGAGGCGGTCGACGCGCTGGGTCGAGGTGTAGTCCCAGCGGTTCTGATGGAACGGGTCTTCGACCGAGGGGGTGCCCAGCAGCAATTGCACCTGCTGCTTGGTCATGCCGGTCTGGAGCTGGTCGATCGCGGTCTTCTCGAGCAGGTTGCCCTGGTAGATCGGCTGCTTGTAGATGATGCCGCAGCCGGCGGTGAGCATGGACAACGAGAGGACGAGCAGGAGCTTACGCATCGGGTAGGGTTCTGCGGCAGTCGAAGGCAACGGGGCCGATGATACACTGAAGCCCGCACCCACCAAGGGCGGATCACGGCGCGCGGAGACCCCTCGCGTTCATCCGCCATTCCGGCCCAGCCAGCCCCGTCCGCTCCATGCGCAGCCGCCCGCGGCCACGGCCAGCCGGTCAACACCCAGGCACGGCGAACGCCGGCCGAATCGATCTGAAGGGAACACTCATGGAATCGCAGGACCTGCGCAACGTCGGACTCAAGGTCACCCATCCGCGCTTGCGGATCCTGGAGCTGCTGGAGCAGTCCAAGCCGCGCCACATGACCGCCGAGGACATCTACCGGATGTTGCTGGAAAAGGGCGAGGACATCGGCCTGGCCACGGTCTATCGCGTGCTGACCCAGTTCGAGTCGGCGGGCTTGGTGCTCAAGCACAACTTCGAGGCCGGCCAGTCGGTGTACGAACTCGACCGCGGCCATCACCACGACCACATGGTCGACATCGACAGCGGCAAGATCATCGAGTTCGAAAGCTCGGAGATCGAAGAGCTGCAGCGCAAGATCGCGGCCAAGCACGGCTACGAGATCGAAGAGCACTCGCTGGTCCTGTACGTGCGCAAGAAGAAGTGAAGGCCGATATGTCCGGCGAGACGATGTTGCCGTGCTCGTGCTGCGGCGAACTCGTCGCGCTGTCGGACATGGAGTATTCCTTCACCTTTCCTGACGCCTACCACGCCCTCGACAACGCCGCGCGCTGCGCGCCGGACACCTTTTGCGACGCGAACTTCTGCGCGATCGGCAGCGGCCAGTTGTTCGTGCGCGGGGTGATCCCGTTGCCGGTCGAAGGCGGCGACGACTACTGCATCGGCGCCTGGGTCGAGTTGGTCGAACACGATTGGCGCCTGGCGCGGATGATGTGGGACGAGCCCGGCAACGACCGCGTGCCCGAGTTCGCCGGGACCCTCGCCAACCACATTCCGCGCGTCTACGAGTTCAGCACCCTCGGCCTGGAGCTGCGGGTGCAGTTGCACGACGACACCCGGCCGACCTTCCGCCTGGTCGACAGCGGCCATCCGCTCGAAGACGAGCAGCGCCAGGGCATCACCCCGCACCGGGCGGCGTTCTTCACCGGGCTGCCGGACCTCGATTGAGGCGGCTCAATCGAGCTTGCTCGATTGATACAAGCCGAACGAGCTTGCTCGATTGATACAAACCGAACGAGCTTGTTCGATCGATACAGGCCGAAGCGGCTCCGAGGCTGAGCTTGATGTCGGCGCCGAGTCCCGAGACCCGAGTCCCGAACACCCCGACCTCAGACCACGTCGGCCAGCAGTCGCTTGGCCGCGGCGCGCACTTCTTTATTGAGTTCGATGCCGCCGAGCATGCGCGCGAGTTCTTCCTCGCGCTGCTTGGCGCCGAGCACCTGCACTGCGCTCTGGGTGACGCCTTCGCTGGCGGCCTTGCTGACCCGGTAGTGGGCATGGCCCTGGGCCGCGACCTGGGCCAGATGGGTCACGCACAGCACCTGGCGGCTGGCGCCGAGCGCGCGCAGCTTCTGCCCGACGATCTCGGCCACGGCGCCGCCGATGCCGGAATCGACCTCGTCGAAGACCATGGTCGCGACCGCGTCCAGGCCGAAGGCCGCGACTTCGATCGCCAGCGAGATGCGCGAGAGTTCGCCGCCCGAGGCGACCTTGCGCAGCGGCCGGGCCGGCTGGCCGGGATTGGCTGCGACCAGGAATTCGACGCGCTCGCCGCCTTGCGGGTCGGGGCGGTCCTCGTCGAGCGGTTCCAGGGCGACGTCGAAGCGCCCGCCGCCCATGCCGAGTTCGCCGATCAGCACGCTGGTGGTGTCGGACAGGCTCTTGGCGGCCTTGCGGCGCGCCTCGCCGAGGGTGTCGGCGGCGCGGCGCCACTGCGCGCGCGCGCTTTGGATTTCGCCGTCGAGCACCTGCAGGCGGTCGCCGGCGCTGCGCAGTTGGTCGAGTTCGCCAGCCATGCCGTCGCGGGTGGCCGGCAGTTGTTCCGGTGCGACCCGGTGCTTGCGCGCCAGCTCGTGCAGGCGGCCGATCTTGTTTTCGATCTGCTCGAAAGCCGACGGGTCGAGGTCGAGGTCGTCGCGGACCCGGTCGAGCAGGGTCAGGGCTTCGTCGATCTGGATCGCGGCGTTGTCGAGCATGGCGTCGACATCGTTCAGGCGCGGCTCGTGTTCGGCGACGCGCTGCAGCTCGCCGCGCACCTGTTGCACCAGCCGGGTCAGCGACGGGCCTTCGTCGCCGCCGAGGCGGGCGAAGGCCGATTCGCAGGCGGCGATCAGGCCGGCGGCATGGGCGTGGCGGCGATGGTCGCTGAGCAGCTTGGCCAGGGCCTCGGCTTCGAGCACTTCGCGTTCCAGCTCGGTGTGCTGATGTTCGAGCCAGGCGATGCGGTCGGAGACGTCGCCCTGCGCCGACAAGGTGTCGCGTTCGCGCAGCAGCGCGCTCCACTGCTGCGCGGCGGCCTCGACCGTGGCCAGCGGCGCGTCGTGGCGGCCGTAGGCGTCGAGCAGGCCGAGCTGGCTGGCGCGCGACATCAGTGCCTGGTGTTCGTGCTGGCCGTGGATCTCGACCAAGCGAGAGGTCAAATCCGCCAGCTGGTTCAAAGTCACCGGCCGCCCATTGACCCAGGCCCGCGAGCCACCGTCGGCGCGGATCACCCGGCGGATCTGGCAGATCGGGGCCTCGCCGTCGCCGGTTTCGTCGAGTTCGTTGTCGCGCAACCAGGCGGCGGCCAACGGGGCATCGTCGAGGGTGAAGTCGGCGACCAGTTCGGCGCGGTCGGCGCCATGGCGGACCACGCCGCTGTCGGCGCGCAGGCCGGACAGCAGACCGAGAGCGTCGACCAGCAGCGACTTGCCGGCACCGGTTTCGCCGGAGATCACGGTGAGGCCGGGACCGAAGCTGAGTTCGGCGGCGCTGACGACGGCGAATTGCTTGAGCGAGAGGTGAGCGAGCATGCGGCGGCGATTGTGCCTTGGCGGCGAGGGACTGGGAATGGGCGGCAAGCGGGCCGGAGGGTAGGGCGGATGCGGATCACAGGCTGAGACGGCCAGACGCGCGCGCTGCCGGCAGTGTGCACGAGGATGCTTACCGATGCCGACGCAGCGCGCATCGCAGGGCGGCGGATACGGACCGTCATCGGCGAATCCGGGCAAGGCGCTTGCGCCGGCCGGCGTGCGCGCCTATATCCACAGCATGAATCGCCGACCGCCCGACCCGAGCCTCGACCCGCGCGCGCGGCAACTACTGCGCACGCTGATCGGCCGTTACATCCACAGCGGCGAACCGGTCGGATCGCAGACCCTGGCCAAGCACGCCGGCCTCGACGTCAGCGCGGCGACGATCCGCAACATCCTCGCCGACCTGGAAGACGTCGGTCTGCTCAGTGCGCCGCACGCCTCGGCCGGGCGCATCCCGACCGTGCAGGGCTATCGCTTGTTCGTCGACTCGCTGCTGCAGGTGCGGCCGTTGCCGGAAGGCGAGGTCGCGCGCCTGCGCAGCGAGCTGCCGTCGGGCTCGGGCACCCAGGCCCTGCTCGGCAGCGCGTCCGAGCTGTTGTCGGCGATGACCCACTTCGTCGGCGTGGTCAGTGTGCCCAAGCGCGAGCAGTTCGCGTTCCGGCGCATCGACTTCGTGCCGCTCGACGCCCAGCGCGTGCTGGCGATCCTGGTGTTCGCCGATCAGGACGTGCAGAACCGCATCATCCAGACCCGCCGGCCCTACGACGCCGGCGAGCTCGAACGGGTCGCCAACTACCTCAACGCACACTTCGCCGGCCGCCCGGTGGCCGAGATCCGCGCGACCCTGCTGGTGGAACTGCGCAACGCCCAGTCGGAGATGCAGTCCCTGCTCGCGCAGTCGGTCGAGCTGGCCGAGCAGGTGCTGATGCCGGACAACGACGACATGGTCCTGGCCGGGCAGACCCGGCTGATGGGGGTGCAGGAGCTGGCCGACCTGGACCGCCTGCGCGAGCTGTTCGAGGCCTTCGCCCGCAAGCGCGAGATCCTGCAACTGCTCGAACGCACCGTGCGCGCCCCCGGGGTGCGCATCTTCATCGGCGAGGAGACCGGCCTGGCGCCCCTGGAGGGCGTGTCGTTGGTGACCGCGCCGTACACCGCCGGCGGCCGCGTGCTCGGCGTGTTGGGGGTGATCGGCCCGACCCGCATGGCCTACGACCGGGTCATCCCGGTGGTGCAGGCGGCCGCGGATGCGCTGGGGGATGCGTTCGGGGAACCGAAAGGGACTGAAGCCGAGGGGCAGTGACCGGTCCCGGAAGCCCTGGGTAGGAGCGGCGCAAGCCGCGACTGCGATGCCTCGGTTGAGGTTGGGCTTGAGGGTTCTCGGCTTCGGGCCGGGCCGGGCCGGGGGGTATCGCGGTCACCGAAGGGGACTGAGGCCGGGTGGCAGTGACCCGTCCCGGAAGTCCAGGGTAGGAGCGGCGCAAGCCGCGACTGCGATGCCTCGGTTGAGGTTGGGCTTGAGGGTTCTCGGCTTCGGGGTTCGGCCGGGGTTTATCGCTTCGGTTGGTCGCGGCTTGCGCCGCTCCTACCCCGGGGCGGGTCCCGGCGATTGTCCCGAACCGCTCCACGAAACCCGCGGCTCGCCGCCGATGGCGGCCGATCGGCGCAGATCCCGGCACTTGAATGCCGCCGCGCCGGCCCCATTGCTGGCCTGTCGCGGAAAAACCGCCAGGACCCAGCATGAACCAACACGATCCCTATTCCGAACTCAATCCGGCGGCCCAGGACGATGTCCCGGGCTCCGAGGTGTCCGAAGTCGAGGCGCTGCGCGCCGAGCTCAGCAAGCTGCGCGAGGACACGCTGCGCGAACGCGCCGAACTCGACAACCAGCGCAAGCGGGTGTCGCGCGACGTCGAGATGGCGCGCAAGTTCGCCAACGAGCGTCTGCTCGGCGACCTGCTGCCGGTGATCGACAGCCTCGAGGCTGGCCTGGCCGTGGCCGGCGACGACGCCAGCGCGCTGCGCCAGGGCATGGAACTGACCTTGCGCCAGCTGCTCAAGGTCGCTGGCGACAACGGTCTGGTCGCGGTCGACCCGGCCGGCCAGCCGTTCAACCCCGAGCATCACCAGGCCATGAGCATGGTGCCGGCGCCGGGCGTGGCACCGAACCACGTGGTCCAGGTCTACCAGAAGGGCTGGCTGCTCAACGAGCGCCTGCTGCGTCCGGCGCTGGTGGTGGTCGCCCAGGACGCCTGAACGAACCCGGGACGGTCCCGGCCGCGGCTTGCCGCGGTCGCGAAACCGAAGCGGGGTGCGGCGCGAGCCGCGAACGGACGTTCCGGGAAGGGCCGGGACGGACGTCACGAGGGCGGGGCACGGGCGCTTGAACTGCCCGGCACCTAGCCCCAGATAACGGACATCGGCGGCACGGCGCATAGCGCGGACCGCCCCAACTATTTCAAGCATTCGAGAGGGAGCACTACGTATGGGCAAGATCATCGGCATCGACCTGGGCACCACCAATTCCTGCGTCGCAGTGATGGAAGGCGGCAAGGCCAAGGTCATCGAAAATTCCGAGGGCGACCGCACCACGCCGTCGATCGTCGCGTTCACCAAGGACGGCGAAGTTCTGGTCGGCGCGTCGGCCAAGCGCCAGGCGGTCACCAATCCCAAGAACACCTTCTATGCGGTCAAGCGCCTCATCGGTCGCAAGTTCAGCGATGCCGAAGTGCAGAAGGACATCGGCCTGGTGCCCTACAACATCGTCGCGCACGACAACGGCGATGCCTGGGTCGCGACCCTCGACGACAAGAAGATGGCGCCGCAGCAGATCTCGGCCGAAGTGCTGGGCAAGATGAAGAAAACCGCCGAAGCCTACCTGGGCGAGCCGGTCACCGAGGCGGTCATCACCGTGCCGGCCTACTTCAACGACAGCCAGCGCCAGGCGACCAAGGACGCCGGCAAGATCGCCGGCCTGGAAGTCAAGCGCATCATCAACGAGCCGACCGCGGCGGCGTTGGCCTACGGCATGGACAAGAAGGGCGGCGATCGCAAGATCGCGGTCTACGACCTCGGCGGCGGCACCTTCGACGTGTCGATCATCGAGATCGCCTCGGTCGACGGCGAGATGCAGGTCGAAGTGCTGTCGACCAACGGCGACACCTTCCTCGGCGGCGAAGACTTCGACAAGCGCGTCATCGACTACTTGGTCGAAGAGTTCCAGAAGGACCAGGGCATCGACCTGCGCAAGGACCCGCTGGCGCTGCAGCGCCTGAAGGACGCGGCCGAGCGCGCCAAGATCGAGCTGTCGTCCTCGCAGCAGACCGAAGTCAACCTGCCGTACGTGACCGCCGACGCCTCGGGTCCGAAGCACCTCAACATCAAGCTGACCCGCGCCAAGCTGGAGTCGCTGGTCGAGGATCTGGTCAAGAAGACCATCGAACCCTGCCGTATCGCCCTCAACGACGCCGGCCTGCGCGCCAGCGACGTGGCCGAAGTGATCCTGGTCGGCGGTCAGACCCGCATGCCCAAGGTCAGCCAGGCCGTGGCCGAGTTCTTCGGCAAGGAGCCGCGCAAGGACGTCAACCCGGATGAGGCGGTTGCTGTTGGTGCGGCCATCCAGGGCGGCGTGCTGGCCGGCGACGTCAAGGACGTGCTGCTGCTCGACGTGACCCCGCTGTCGCTGGGCATCGAGACCCTGGGCGGCGTGTTCACCAAGATCATCGAGAAGAACACCACGGTGCCGACCAAGGCCTCGCAGACCTTCTCGACCGCCGAGGACAACCAGTCCGCGGTGACCGTGCACGTGCTGCAGGGCGAGCGCGAACAGGCCCGCTTCAACAAGTCGCTGGCCCGCTTCGACCTGTCGGGCATCGAACCCTCGCCGCGCGGCATGCCGCAGGTCGAGGTGTCGTTCGACATCGACGCCAACGGCATCCTGCACGTCAGCGCCAAGGACAAGAAGACCAACAAGGAGCAGAAGGTCGAGATCAAGGCCGGCTCGGGTCTGTCCGAGGAAGAGATCGCCAAGATGGTCGCCGACGCCGAAGCCAACCGCGAGGAAGACCAGAAGTTCCACGAGCTGGTGCAGGCGCGCAACCACGCCGACGGCCTGATCCACATGGCCCGCAGCACGATCAAGGAGCACGGCGAGAAGTTGCCGGGCGACCAGATCGGCCGCGCCGAGGCGGTCATCGCCGACCTCGAAACGGCAATGAAGGGCGACGACAAGGGCCAGATCGAGGCCAAGTCGAAGGCGCTGGAAGAAGCCGCGCAGTCGCTGTTCGCCGCGGCCCAGGCCGCGCAGCCGGACGCCGGCGGCGCCGCTGAAACCGGTTCGGCCAAGTCCGAGGACGTGGTCGACGCGGAATTCACCGAAGTGAAGGACGACGAGAAAAAGTAAGTCGGCACCGGAATGGGGGATCGGGAATGGACAGGAAAGGGCTGCGGCCTGTGACGTCCAACTCCCGGTTCCCCGTTCCTGTTTCCGCGACACGGGCGCGGCGGTCCGGTTTCTGCGTTTGCAGGAGCGATGGTCCGAGGATTCACTCCGTGCCGCGGCTTGCGTTCTTATCTCTTGCCTGATCCCGATTACCGAGTCTTAAGCTTCCGCCCATGAGCAAACGCGACTATTACGAAGTGCTGGGCGTTGCGCGCAACGCCGGCGACGACGACCTCAAGAAGGCCTATCGCCGCTGTGCGATGAAACACCACCCGGACCGCAACCCGGGCGACGCGACCGCGGAGGCCGCGTTCAAGGAATGCAAGGAGGCCTACGAGGTCCTGGCCGACGCCAACAAGCGCCGCGCCTACGATCAGCATGGCCACGCCGCGTTCGAGCACGGCATGGGCGGCGGTGGCGGCGGTCCCGGCTACGCCGACATGGGCGATATTTTCGGCGATATTTTCGGCAACATCTTCGGAGGTGGCGGTGGCGGCGGTTCGCGCGCGCCGCGCCGCGGCGCCGACATCGGCTACGTGATGGAGCTGTCGCTGGAAGAAGCGGTCGGCGGCATCGAAAAGCAGATCGAAATCCCGACCCTGGACGCCTGCGACACCTGCGAAGGCAGCGGTTCGGCCGACGGCAAGGTCGAGAACTGCACGACCTGCGGCGGCCGCGGCCAGGTGCGCTTCCAGCGCGGCATCTTTTCGATGCAGCAGACCTGCCCGCATTGCAACGGGCGCGGCCAGAGCATCGCCAACCCCTGCGCCGACTGCCATGGCCAGGGCCGGGTCGAACGCACCAAGACCTTGTCGGTGAAGATTCCGGCCGGCGTCGACAACGGCGACCGCATCCGCCTGACCGGCGAAGGCGAGGCCGGCCCGACCGGTTCGCCGCCGGGCGATTTGTATGTGGAAGTGCGCGTGCGCGAGCACGAGATCTTCCAGCGCGACGGCGACGACCTGCACTGCGAAGTGCCGATCCGCATTTCCCAGGCCGCGCTCGGCGACACCATCCGGGTGCCGACGCTCGGCGGCGAAGTGGAATTGCGTATTCCGGGCGAAACCCAGAGCGGCAAACTGTTCCGTCTGCGCGACAAGGGCGTCAAGTCGGTGCGCAGCCGCAAGCCGGGCGATCTGTACTGTCGCGCCGTGGTCGAGACGCCGGTCAATCTGACCCCCGAGCAGCGCGAGCTGCTGGAGAAGTTCGAGACTACGTTCGTGGGTGAGGGGGCGCGAAAGCACTCGCCACGGTCCTCCACCTTTCTCGACGGGGTCAAAGGATTCTGGGACCGCATGACGTCCTGAGTCGGGTCGTATCGAATGTGCGTTAGGGAAAGGGGCTTCGGCCCCTCTTCGTGGGTGTCGTTGCGCAGCGGCGATCGGCGCGGTGGCTGTCGAGGCGATGTCGCATCCGTGATGGTTCCGCAGCATGGGGCGGTTCGCAGTCGCGGCTTGCGCCGCTCCTACCCCAAAAGCAACGAATGCAAAGGGTAGGAGCGGCGCAAGCCGCGACCGCGGAGTTTCCGGTCGCGCCGCGATCCACCCACCGTGCATGACATACGCCCGCGCAGCCGCTAGCCTGCGCGCATGAGCGAGCACACCAAAACCCCGGTCCGTCTCCTGATCCACGGCGCCTCCGGGCGTATGGGCCAGGCCCTGTTGCGTCTGGCCGCCGAGCGCCAGGACTTGAGCGTGGTTGCGGCGTACTCGCGTTCGCAGCCGGCCCAACGGGTCATCGACGGGGTGCCGCATTTCGCCGTCGCTGAGCTGTCGGGCGCGCCGGAGTTCGACGTCGCCATCGATTTCAGCCTGCCGCAGGGCTTCGACCCGGTGCTGGCCCTGTGTGCGGCGCGCGGCAAAGCGTTGGTGTCCGGCACCACCGGGCTCAGCTCGGCGCAGAATGCCGCGATCAACGACGCCGCCAACGGCATCGCCGTGGTCTGGGCGGCCAACTACAGCCTCGGCGTGGCGGTGCTGACCGAACTGGTGCGGCGCGCAGCTGCAGCCTTGCCGGGCTGGGACTGCGATGTGATCGAGGCCCACCACACCCGCAAGCTCGACGCGCCCTCGGGCACCGCCTTGCACCTGGGCGCGGCCGCGGCGATCGGCCGCGGCGAGGAGCCGCATTACGCCAGCCTGCGCGCCGGCGACATCGTCGGCGAGCACACGGTCCAGTTCGCCGCCGCCGGCGAGCGTCTCGAGCTGATCCACCGCGCCACCAATCGCGACATCTTCGCCCGTGGCGCGCTCGAAGCCGCGCTGCGCGTCGCCCACCAGGCGCCGGGGCGCTACGGGCTGGCCGAGCTGATGTTTCCGAATCTTTGATCGACCTGTCGGTCGTCACCGGGGCCTGAACCCGGGCGGCGCGGGGCCTCAAGGGGCGGTGCGCCAGCTCGGGAATGACCGCGCCAGGGCCGGCGGAGCGGAGCGCCCAGGCTTCGTTCAGGCGCCGGAGGCGTATCGGGCGCGCCGCCAGCGCGATAAATCCGCGGCGAACGGGTCGCGCCGCCGCTGCCTGAACGAGCCGGGCCGCTGCAATCCGGGCAAATTTTAGCTGGCTTCCGGAGCCCATCGCCGCTAGAATTCCGGCTCGCCTGAATCCCGAACGCCGGACCGGTCCCGCACCGCGTCCGCGCTTTGCTGCAAGTCGGTTTTGCCGATGTCGCGCACGGGATCAGATCCTTCGGCAGCCAAGGCGACCCCCGTGACCCAACCCGCAATCCTCGCACTCGAAGACGGAACCGTGTTCGAGGGCGTTTCCGTAGGCGCGCCCGGCCTTAGCGTCGGCGAAGTCGTATTCAATACCGCGATCACCGGCTACCAGGAAATCCTCACCGATCCTTCCTATGCCCGCCAGTTGGTCACGCTGACCTATCCGCACGTCGGCAACACCGGCTGCACCGACCAGGACGACGAAGCGCGCCAGGTCTGGGCCTCGGGCCTGATCGTGCGCGACGTGCCGCGCCGTCCCAGCAACTGGCGCAGCCAGGTCGCGCTGCCGCAGTGGCTCAGCGAGCGCGGCGTGGTCGCCATCTCCGACATCGACACGCGCAAGCTGACCCGCTTGCTGCGCGACACCGGCGCCCAGAACGGCGCGCTGATGGCCGGTGCGGCTCTTAATGAGCATTTGGACGTGGCCAAGGCGCTCGAAGCCGCGCGCAAGTTCCCCGGCCTCAAGGGCATGGACCTGGCCAAGGAAGTCTGCACGCGCGAGCGCTACGAGTGGACCGACGGCCAGCTCGACCTGGACCGCAACGCCTTCGTCAACGTCGAGTCGCGCTTCCACGTGGTGGCCTACGACTTCGGCGTCAAGCTCAACATCCTGCGCATGCTCGCCGAGCGCGGCTGCCGCGTGACCGTGGTGCCGGCGCAGACCCCGGCCGCCGAGGTGCTGGCGCTGAATCCGGACGGCGTGTTCCTGTCCAACGGCCCCGGCGATCCGGAACCCTGCGATTACGCGATCGCCGCGATCAAGGAATTCGTCGCCCGCAAGATCCCGACCTTCGGCATCTGCCTCGGCCATCAGCTGCTCGGCCTGGCCTCGGGCGCGAAGACCCTGAAGATGAAGTTCGGCCACCACGGCGCCAACCATCCGGTCCAGGACCTCGATTCGGGCCGGGTGATGATCACCTCGCAGAACCACGGTTTCGCGGTCGACGAGTCCAGCCTGCCGGCCAATGTGCGGGTGACCCACCGCTCGCTGTTCGACGGCAGCAACCAGGGCATCGCCCTGACCGATGCGCCGGCCTTCAGCTTCCAGGGCCACCCGGAAGCCAGCCCGGGCCCGCACGACGTTTCGCCCTTGTTCGACCGTTTCGTCTCGTCGATGCGGGACTCGGGATTCGGGACTCGGGACTCGAAAGGAGCGGGATGAGCATCTCGCACTTCCGCGAACTGGAAGTCTGGCGCTTGGCGATGTCGCTGGCGAAGCAGGTCTATCAACTGACCGGCGACTTTCCTCGCGACGAGCGATATGGCTTGAGTTCCCAGCTACAACGCTCGGCGGTATCGATTCCATCGAATATCGCCGAAGGCAATGCCCGGCATAGCACCCGGGACTACGCGCGATTCGTGTCGATGGCGCTGGGTTCCTCTGCCGAGTTGCAAACACAGTTGATCTTGTCCGGCGAGTTGATGCTCGGCGATGAGACGACACGCACGATCGCTATCGAAGAATGTGAACGGGTGGGGCAGATGCTGCAACGCCTTCATCAGTCCCTTATTCGCAGGCTTGAGACCGAGTCCCAAGTCCCGAGCCCCGAGTCCCGGAGTTAAAACATGCCCAAGCGTACCGACATCAAAACCGTCCTGATCATCGGCGCCGGCCCGATCGTGATCGGACAGGCCTGCGAATTCGACTACTCCGGCGCGCAGGCGTGCAAGGCGCTGCGCGACGAGGGCTACCGCGTCGTGCTGGTCAATTCGAACCCGGCCACGATCATGACCGACCCGAACATGGCCGACGCCGTGTACATCGAGCCGATCAACTGGCAGACGGTCGAGAAGATCATCGCCAAGGAAAAGCCCGACGCGCTGCTGCCGACCATGGGCGGCCAGACCGCGCTCAACTGCGCGCTCGACCTGGCCGACAACGGCGTGCTGGAGAAGTACAACGTTGAGCTGATCGGCGCCAAGCGCGACGCCATCCGCATGGCCGAAGACCGCGAGCTGTTCCGTGTGGCGATGAAGGAGATCGGCCTGGAATGCCCGAAGGCCGAAGTGGCGCGCACGCTGGAAGAAGCGCTCGATATCCAGACGCGGGTCGGCTACCCGACCATCATCCGCCCCAGCTTCACCCTTGGCGGCAGCGGCGGCGGCATCGCCTACAATCGCGAAGAGCTGATCGAAATCGTCACCCGCGGACTGGAACTGTCGCCGACCACCGAAGTGCTGGTCGAAGAATCGGTGCTGGGCTGGAAGGAATTCGAGATGGAAGTGGTCCGCGACACCGCGGACAACTGCATCATCGTCTGCTCGATCGAAAACTTCGATGCGATGGGCGTGCACACCGGCGACTCGATCACGGTCGCGCCGGCGCAGACCCTGACCGACAAGGAATACCAGCGCCTGCGCGATGCCTCCATCGCGGTGCTGCGCAAGATCGGCGTCGACACCGGCGGCTCCAACGTGCAGTTCGGCATCAACGCGCAGAACGGCCGCGTGGTGGTGATCGAAATGAATCCGCGCGTGTCGCGTTCCTCGGCGCTGGCGTCCAAGGCCACCGGTTTCCCGATCGCCAAGATCGCCGCCAAGCTCGCCATCGGCTACACCCTGGACGAGTTGCGCAACGAGATCACCGGCGGTGCGACTCCGGCCTCGTTCGAGCCGAGCATCGACTACGTCGTTACCAAGATCCCGCGCTTCGCCTTCGAGAAGTTCCCGCAGGCCGACGCCCGCCTGACCACCCAGATGAAGTCGGTCGGCGAAGTCATGGCGATGGGCCGCACCTTCCAGGAATCGCTGCAGAAGGCCCTGCGCGGTCTGGAAACCGGCAAGGTCGGCCTGGACCCGACCGGCCTGGACCTGGGCAACGAAGTCGACCTGACCAAGCTGCGTCGCGAACTGAAGGAGCCGGGCCCGGAGCGCATGTTCCACATCGGCGACGCCTTCCGCGCCGGCATGAGCGTCGAGGAGGTGCACGCGCTGTCGTTCGTCGACCCCTGGTTCCTCGACCAGATCGAAGAGCTGATCGCCAGCGAACGCGAGATCGCCGACGGTGGCCTGGGCGCGCTCGACAAGACCCGCATGCGTGCGATCAAGCGCATGGGCTTTTCGGACGCGCGCATCGCCCAGCTGACCGGCACCGACGAGACCGCGATGCGCACCCTGCGCCGCGCCATCGGCGTGCGCCCGGTGTACAAGCGCGTCGACTCCTGCGCCGCCGAGTTCGCCACCAGCACCGCCTACATGTACTCGACCTACGAGGACGAGTGCGAAGCCGCGCCGAGCAACCGCGACAAGATCATCGTGCTCGGCGGCGGCCCGAACCGCATCGGCCAGGGCATCGAGTTCGACTACTGCTGCGTCCACGCCGCACTCGCCCTGCGCGAGGACGGCTATGAAACCATCATGGTCAACTGCAACCCGGAGACGGTTTCGACCGACTACGACACCTCCGACCGCCTGTACTTCGAGCCGCTGACCCTGGAAGACGTGCTCGAGATCGCCGACCTCGAAAAGCCCAAGGGCGTGATCGTGCAGTACGGCGGCCAGACCCCGCTCAAGCTCGCGCGCGCGCTCGAAGCCAATGGCGTGCCGATCATCGGCACCAGCCCGGACAGCATCGACCTGGCCGAGGACCGCGAGCGCTTCCAGCAACTGGTGCAGGAGCTGGGCCTGGCCCAGCCGATCAACCGCACTGCGCGCAACCCCGACGAAGCACTGCTGCTGGCCGGCCAGATCGGCTACCCGATGGTGGTGCGCCCGAGCTACGTGCTCGGCGGCCGCGCCATGGAAATCGTCTACTCCGACGCCGACCTGACCCGCTACATCCGCGACGCGGTCAAGGTCTCGAACGATTCGCCGGTGCTGCTCGACCGCTTCCTCGACAACGCCGTCGAGGTGGACGTCGACATCATCGCCGACCGCGAAGGCCACGTGCTGATCGGCGGGGTGATGGAGCACATCGAGGAAGCCGGCGTGCACTCGGGCGACTCCTCGTGCTCGCTGCCGCCGTACTCGCTGTCGGCCGCCACCCAGGAACGCCTGCGTCAGCAGGTCGTGGCCCTGGCCAAGGCGCTCAAAGTCATCGGCCTGATGAACACCCAGTTCGCGATCCAGACCGACGCCGAAGGCAACGACACGATCTTCCTGATCGAGGTCAACCCGCGCGCCTCGCGCACGGTGCCGTTCGTGTCCAAGGCCACCGGCATGGCGCTGGCGAAGATCGCCGCGCGCTGCATGGTCGGCCAGACCCTGGCCTCGCAGGGCGCGCTCGAAGAAATCGTGCCCGACTACTACTCGGTCAAGGAAGCGATCTTCCCGTTCGCCAAGTTCCAGGGCGTCGACCCGATCCTCGGACCGGAGATGCGTTCGACCGGCGAAGTGATGGGTGTGGGCAAGAACTTCGGCGCGGCGATGGCGCGCGCGCAGGAAGCCGGCGGCATCAAGGCGCCGCCGGTCGGCAAGGCCTTCATCTCGGTGCGCGACCCGGACAAGCTGCGCGTGCTGCCGGTGGCGCAGGAACTGGTGCGCCGCGGCTACAGCCTGGTCGCGACCAGCGGCACCCAGAGTTTCCTCAGCGAGAACGGCGTCGCCTGCGAACTGGTCAACAAGGTCACCGAAGGCCGTCCGCACATCGTCGACCTGATCAAGAACGGCGAGATCGTCTACATCATCAACACCACCGAAGGCCGCCAGGCGATTTCGGACTCGTTCTCGATCCGCCGCGAGGCCTTGCAGCAGCGCGTGACCTATTCGACCACGGTGTCGGGCGCACGCGCGCTGGTGAACTCGCTGGACTACCGCGGCACCGGCCCGGTCTGGTCCCTGCAGGAACTGCACGCGCAGATCGGCGCCGCCACGGCCTGATCCGCGGCGACGGTGCCCGCACAGCGGGTCCGGCGGTCAGCCGGGCCCGCTGCGCCCCTGTCCCGTCGCGAGCCGGGCAGGGGATGCCTTCTCCCGCCTGCCGCGTTGCGGAACCCGGCGCCCCGTCACAAGGGTGTCAAGCGCGCGCGTTCCCGGCACAATGGGTCAACAATCAACTCGATCGGCCGGGACAGCCCGGTATGAGGAAGCTGGAATGAGAGCACCAATGACGGTGAAGGGTGCGCAGCGTCTGCGCGCCGAACTGGAAGAACTGAAGTCGGTCAAGCGGCCGGCGGTCATCAATGCGATTTCCGAAGCGCGGGCCCACGGCGACCTCAAGGAGAACGCCGAGTACCACGCCGCACGCGAACAACAGGGTTTCATCGAAGGCCGGATCAAGCAGCTCGAAGCCGAGCTGTCGCATGCCCAGGTCATCGACATCAGCCAGCTCAACGCCGGCTCCAAGGTCGTGTTCGGCGCTACCGTCGAGCTGGCCAACGTCGACACCGACGAAGAGCGCAAGTACCAGATCGTCGGCGACCTCGAAGCCGACATCAAACTCGGCCTGATCGCGATCTCCTCGCCGGTCGCGCGCGCCCTGATCGGCAAGAACGAAGGCGACAGCGTGGTCATCGAAGCGCCGGGCGGCACCCACGAGTACGAGATCGTCGGCGTCAGCTACGAAGGCTGACCGTGATCCTCATCCGCGCTCGCCGTGCATGACCCGCCGCGCATGAACAGCGTCACCCTGCTGTTGCCCGAACGGGCGCGTTTCGGCGGCCAGCGCCTGAGCGAGGCCTTCGGGCGCCGGCTCGGACGCGCCGATCGCAGCGTCGAGGCCGGCGACCAGGCCGCGCGGGTGTTCGACATCCTGCCGCGCGGCTGGCCGGTCGCGGCGGTGACGCGCCAGCGCGACGTCGGCAACGCCATGCTCGGCGCCTGGCTGCGCGCCGACCCGGCCTATGTGCGCCCCGATATCAACGGCGCGCGTCTGTTGGCCTATGGCGAAGCCTTGGCGCTGAGCGAGCGCGACGCTGCCGCGCTGCTGCCGGCCTTGAAGCCTTTATTCGGCGATGCCGGCTTTCCGATCGATGCGCCGACCCCGACGCGTTGGTATCTGGCATTGCCGCGCGAGGCGCGCCTGCCGCGTTTCGCCTCGCCCGAGCAGGCGCTCGGCGAAGACATGTTCCAGCACCTGCCCGGCGTCGAAGGCGATGGCCCCGAAGGCCGCCGCTGGCGTGCCTTGCTCAGCGAGGCGCAAGTGCTGCTGCACAACCATCCGCATAACGCCCAGCGCATCGCCGCCGGGTTGGCGCCGATCAATTCGCTGTGGTTCTGGGGCGCCGGCGTATTGCCCGACCACGTGCGCAGCGACTACGACGAAGTGCGCAGCGGCGACGAAGCACTGACCGCGTTCGGCGCCCAGGCCGGCATCGTCGTCGGCGAGATGCCGTCGGCCTGGAGCGCGGGCGAGGGCGCACGCTTGTTCGACCTGCGCAGCGCCCGCGACATCACTCCCTTGCAACGCGACTGGTTCGAGCCGATCGGGCTCGCGCTGGATGCCGGCGCCCTCGACCGCGTCAGCCTGGCCTTCGCCGATGGCGAACGTTTCGAGTTCGCGCGCTCGCAGCGCTGGCGTTTCTGGCGCAAGCCGCTGCATTCCCTGCAGGATTGAACGGCACGATGAAACCCGTCGCACGCTTGCGTCTGCGCGAACCGGCCGAAGCCGGGTCGTGGCCGGACGCAATTCCGCCGTTGCTGCGCCGGGTCTACGCCGCGCGCGGCGCGACCTGCGTCGAACAGGCTCAGCCGCGGTTGACCCAGTTGCTGCCGCCGGACGGCATGCTCGGTCTCGATGCGGCGACCGCCTTGCTCGCCGATGCTATCGCCGCCGATCGCCACATCGTCGTGGTCGGCGATTTCGATTGCGACGGCGCCACCGCCTGCGCGGTCGGCGTGCGCGGCCTGCGCATGCTCGGCGCGCAACGCGTATCGCATGCGGTGCCGAACCGTATCGTGCACGGCTATGGCCTGTCGCCGGCCTTGGTCGAAGAGCTGGCGCAACTGCAACCCGATCTGCTCGTCACCGTCGACCACGGCATCGCCTGCCACGCCGGCATCGCCGCGGCGCGCGGCCGCGGCTGGCAAGTGCTGGTCACCGATCACCATCTGCCCGGCGAACACCTGCCGGTCGCCGACGCCATCGTCGACCCGAACCAACCCGGCGATGCCTTCCCGAGCAAGATGCTGGCCGGGGTCGGGGTGATGTTCTACGTGTTGCTGGCGTTGCGCCGGCGCCTGCGCGACGTTGGTACTTTCGGCGACGGCAACGGCCCCGACCTCAGCGTCTTGCTCGACCTGGTCGCGGTCGGCACGGTCGCCGACCTGGTGCCGCTCGACGCCAATAACCGCGCCCTGGTCGCCGCCGGCCTGCGCCGTTTGCGCGCCGGGCAGGGCTGCGCCGGCCTGCGTGCGTTGATCGAAGTCGCGCAGCGCGATTACCGGCGGCTCACCGCATCCGACATCGGCTACGCCCTGGCGCCGCGTCTCAACGCCGCCGGCCGCCTCGAAGACATGGCGCTCGGCATCGAATGCCTGTTGACCGAGAACGCCGCGCAAGCGCGCGACATCGCCTCAACGCTCAACGAGATCAATGCCGAACGTCGCGCCGTGCAGCAGCAGATGACCGACGAGGCCGAACTCGCCTTCGCCCGCGTCGCTATCGACGCCGCGGCGATGCCGATGGCGCTATGCCTGTTCGACGACGATTGGCATCCCGGCGTGGTCGGGCTGGTCGCCTCGAAAATGAAGGAACGCCTGCACCGGCCGGTGATCGCATTCGCACCGGCCGAGCCGGGCAGCGACCACCTGCGCGGTTCGGCGCGTTCGATTCCCGGTTTCCATATCCGCGACGCCCTGGCCGACGTCGCCGCACAGCATCCGGACCTGATCGAACGCTTCGGCGGACATGCGATGGCTGCTGGGCTGTCGCTGCGCCTGGATGCGTTCGAAGCCTTCCGCGAGGCCTTCGAGGCCTGCGCCCGCCGCGTCCTGACCCCGGAACTGCTGCAGGCCGACGTGCTCAGCGACGGCGAACTCGAAGTCGGCGAATTCGACCGCGCGCATGCCGAATCGCTGCGCGACGGCGGCCCCTGGGGCCAGGGTTTCCCCGAGCCGACTTTTTCCGGGAATTTCGAGGTGGTCAGCTATCGAGTGCTGAGCGAGAAGCACCTGAAGCTGGTGCTCCGCCTGGAGGGCAGGGCGGAGCCATTGAGCGCCATCCACTTCAACAGCTGGGATGGCGTTCCTCCGCCGAAGCACGTCTTGGCGGCATTCAAGCTCGAGCCGGACGACTACCGAGGCGGGGACGCGATCCAGCTCAATGTTGTCTACCGAGAGTCGGTCTAAAAACCACTCTGGCCGCTCCGACCGCTTCGCCTGGACACCATTCTTCGAGATCGTAGGTATCGCCATGCAAGTACATTTGTTTCGAGGGCCCGGCCGCGTCTTCGGCTTCACCAGCGATTTGTCCGGCGCCAATCTGCCTGCGCAGTTTGCCCCTTGGTCGCATTTCAAGAGCGTGGAAATGCGGCAGGGCGAGCCCATGGCTGGCGTCGATGTCGATGAGTGCCTCGCGGACATGCAGACCTTCGGCGTGCACGTAACCGATGCTCACGTCCGCATTACCGAGCAAGCGGTGCAGCACGGCGAACGCGGGTAGCTTATTCATGGCCGGCAACTCGCGGCTTGGCAAGATTCACTCGGCCGGTACGTACGCCGAAGTGCCGGCCAGGCTCTGCACATGCGCCAACGAGGCCGGCACCAGCTCGCGCACGATGTCGCAGAAATTCATGTCCATCAGCCGCAGGGCGCGTCGGATCAGCAGCGGCGCCGGATGGCTGGGTTCGTAGCGTTCCAGGTAAGCGCTGGCTTGTTCGAGGGCCAGCGCGACATCGTCGCGCGAACGAAATTCCAGCATCGCCGCGGTGGCCTGGCGGATGACCCGCTCGCCGCAGGCGTCCGGACGCAGATCCGGCGTGGCCTGGCCGTCCAGCGGCGCGCTCGCGTCCAACACCACGTGGACGACGCGCAACGGCGCCTCGATGGCGCTGAAATCAGGCACCAGGCTCGGGTCGAGCGCTTGCCCGAGCCGCGCCTTGATCCGCGCGAGCACCGCGAGGATGTGCACGACCGCGAAGACTTCGGTCTGTCCGCCGGATCGCGCATTGCGCAGATCGATGGCCAGGCTGCTGCGTTCTGCGCTGCAACCGCTCGGCAGGCCCGCCACGCGCGCCTCGACCAGGGCGCGCACGGTTTCGCGCAAAGTCAGCACGCCGTGGCGGTCGCGCAGCAAGGTCGCATTGCGGATCGACTTGCCGATGCTCGTCGCGTCGGCGATCGCGGCGATCGCATACAGACGCGGCAGCGGGTCGTAGCGGCCGAGCACGTCGAGCCGCGGATGCACTTCCAGCCAGTAGCGTTCCAGCCATTCCTCGATCAACTCCAGGCCCTTGGCGAATCCGGGCAGACCGTGGCGTTGCAACCAGGCGTGAGTCAACAAGGCGGCGATGCGCAGATCCTTCGACCGCGCCAGCAGCTTGCAGGCTTCGCGTTCCACGGCGAGCCAATCGGGCGGCTCGACGGCGAGCACCGAAGCGCCGCACAGCGGCAGCTCGCGACCGGCCGCCATGCGCAACAGGCCGACATAGTCTTGCTCGTGGTCGAGGTTTTCTCCGCATGGGCGATCCGTTTCGATCGGCCCGGTCAGCGAAGACGCGCATTGGAGTGTGTCGAAAGGAAGCATCCCAACCGTCCTCAGTCCTTAGTGACGTGATTTGCTCGTTCGGTGTTGAATGTTATGGATAACAGTCATGCCGGAGTCTAACAACGACGATGCCCGCCGGGTCCGCTCATGATCTGTGCCGCGTGGTCAATGTAATTCCAGGCACATTGGCGAGGGGCCGAGGAACCATGGCCGCATAAGCGGCTGCGGAGATGACGGATCGTCCAGACGCGATAAGTGGACCGAATCTGAAACTTGCGTTTGCCGCGTGCCTCGGGACTCGAAGCGCGAGTGGACGAGGCGAAAGCATGAATTCGTTGTGAATATGCTTTGATGCATATTCGTGCTTCCAAGGCTGGTCCCGCGATTTCGCCGTGGTCGGGACGATCGACCTGGTTCAGATCGCTGCTGTCGCTGGCGCGCGATTTCTTTGTCCGGGCACTTGCTCGGCCGAGCGCAGCGACTTCGCCGAGCGCTGCCTGCGCTCGTGTGCTTACGAGGCCAGGCCCGCGATCACTTCGTGCGCGACGCCGTGTTCGCTGAGCCGCTTAACCAGCGCATCGCCGGGCGCGGTGCGGAAAGCATCGCCGGGTTGCAGACAGACCACGCAATCGCCGGCTTCGACGCGATCGAGCAGCAAGCGCCATTGCGCTTCGGCATCGGCCGGCAGCGGCCGGCGTGGCGCATCGCGTCGCGCCAACACCAATACCGCTGCGGCAACCGCGGGGCCGTACAACAACACATCGGCCTGATTGAGCGCACGCAGCGCGCGCAAGGTCAGCTGCCCGACCTCGCCGCTGCCGGTGCCGACCAGTAGCGCCACGCCGCTGCGCGAGACCGTGTCGCTGTGTTGCAGGGCCAAGCGGAACGCCTGCTCGGCCTGTTCGCTTTCGCCACGTTCGAGTAAACCCGGCACCGGGCCGTCCAGCACCTGGTCGAACCAGCGCCGCCGTTGCGCGAGCTGCGGCAGGGCCTGGCGGATCGCGTCGCGGTGGCGTTCGAACAGGCCGGCGAGTTCGCCGAGCGAAGGGTCGAGCTGCGACTCCAGGCGCTCGCGCAGGCGCCGGGCCAGCATCGGCGCGGCGCCGCCGGAGGAGATCGCGACCTGCAAGGGCGCGCGGTCGACCAGGGCCGGGATCTGGAAGCTCGACAGGGTGGCGTCGTCGACGATATTGGCCAGACGCTTGCGGCGTCCGGCCTCGTCGGCGAGGCGCTGATTGAAGGCGTGGTCGTCGGTGGCCGCGACCAGCAGCCAGGCCTGGTCGATCCAATCCGGGTCGAACGCCCCCTCGCGCCGGCTCAGCCGACCCTCGTCGAGCCACTGTCGCAGTGTTTCGTGGAGCGCATGGGCGTGCACCTCGACCCGCGCCCCGGCCTGCAGCAGGGCTTCGATCTTGCGGGTGGCGACCTCGCCGCCGCCGATCACCAGGACCTCGCGGCCGGACAGGTTGGCGAACAGGGGAAACAGCGCCATGCGGGTTCCTGAGGGCGGCGGGGGTGGCTCGCGGCCGCTCATGTTGCATGGCAACATGGGGTCGAACTCCGCTAGCCAGGGCTGCAATGCTACGCGTCCTCTTGGTCACCGACACCGACAAGCCGATCGGCCAGCTGCGCAACGCGCTGCAGGCGGCCGGCCACGAGGTGCTGGACGAAGTGGCCGCCACCGGCGCCTTGTTGCGGGCGGTGGAGACGCAGCAGCCGGACGTGGTGATCGTCGACGTCGACTCGCCTTCGCGCGATTCGCTGGAGCAACTGGCGATGCTGCACCAGCACGCGCCGCGGCCGGTGGTGATGTTCTCCGCCGACGGCGACCACCAATTGATCCGCGCCGCGGTCGGCGCCGGCGTCACCGCCTACGTGGTCGACGGGCTGGCTCCGGAACGGCTGGCGTCGATCATCCAGGTGGCGCTGGCGCGCTTCGAGCAGCAACTGCATATCCGCCGCCGGCTCGACGACGTCCAGCAGCAGTTGCTCGACCGCAAGCTGATCGACCGCGCCAAGGGCGTGTTGATGGAAAAGCGCGGCATGAGCGAAAGCGAGGCCTACGCCGCGCTGCGCCAGCAGGCGATGCGGCAGGGCGCGAAGCTGGTCGACGTGGCGCGCCAGATCATCGCCATGGCCGACCTGATCGGATGAGGGCCGCATGACTATCGACGACGAGCTGCCGACCTTGACCCTGGGCTATATGCCGCTGATCGACTGCGCGCCACTGATCGCGGCGGTGCGGTTGGGGCTGGACCGCCGCCACGGCCTGCGCCTGGAACTACGGCGGCAAGCGTCCTGGGCCGCGGTCCGCGACAAGCTACTGTCCGGCGAACTCGATGCCGCGCATGCGCTCGCCGGCCTGGTGTATGGGATCGACGCCGGCATCGCCGGGCCGCAGGCCGATCTGGCGATCCTGTTGACCCTCAACCAGAACGGCCAGGCCATCGCCTTGTCGCCGCCGTTGGCGCAGGGTCTTGCTGCAGGCCGGCCCTTGCGCGAACTGCTGGCGGAACTGCCGAGGCGACCGGTGTTCGCCCAGACCTTTCCGACCGGCACCCACGCGATGTGGCTGTATTACTGGCTCGCCGCGCAGGGTGTGAACCCGATCGACGATATCCGCAGCCTGGCCCTGCCGCCACCGCAGATGCCGGCGGCGCTCGCCGACGGCGAACTCGATGGGTATTGCGCCGGCGAACCCTGGGCGACCCAGGCCGAAGCGCTCGGCGTCGGCCGGCTCGCGATCCGCAGCGGACAATTGTGGCCGGGGCACCCGGAGAAAGTATTGGCCTGCCGGCGCGAGTTCGCCGCTTTGCAGCCGGAGCTCGCGTTGGCGTTGACCGCGATCCTGCTCGACGCCTGCCGCTGGCTCGACGATGCCGAGCACCGGCGCCAAGCGGTGGCCTGGCTGGCGCAGCCGGAGGTGATCGGTTTACCCGCGGCCTCGATCGAAGCCTGTCTGCTGCCGGGCGGCGCCATCGACGCCAGCGACAGCGGCCTGCGTTTCCACGACGACGGTCGGGTCAACTTCCCCTGGCTGTCGGACGGGCGCTGGTTTCTGCAGCAATTCCGTCGCTGGGGCTGGCTGGCGCCGGGCAAGCCGGGGGAAGACGCGACCCGCCTCGGTAATATCCACCGCCTCGATACTTATCGCGAGGCGGCGCAGCGACTGAACATCGCGGTTCCGGCCGTCGACAGCCGCGGCAGCCTGTTGTTCGACGGAACGGTTTGGGAGTGACGAAACGTGGCGAATCGGCTGCCTGTAGGAGCGACGTGAGTCGCGACCAAGGGACGCACAGGGACACCAAGGCCGATGTCATCCATCGAAGCGGCTCGGTTTCGCCGGGGTAGGAGCGGCGCAAGCCGCGACCGCCATGCTTCGGTCTTGCTGCGTATCGCTCACGCAAGATCTAGATCAAACGCCCAAAGCTTCCGCCACTAAAGCGGCGGGTTACTTTCTTTTGTCTAAGGATTTTTCATACGGGACATCCCTGTCCCGATGAAAAACGGCCCGCATCCCTGCGGGCCGCCCTCCGGGCCTCCTGTTGCCTTCGGGAGTGCGCGACGGCGCACAGCAACAACAAATGCTTAAGGCAACTGCAGGGGCGGTTGCAAGGGCTGGACATGCTGCCTCTGGGTAGGAGCGGCGCAAGCCGCGACCGCGAATCTGCCGTTGCCTGCGCAGGCGGTCGAGGTTGCGCGGTCGCGGCTTGCGCCGCTCCTACCCAAGAGCAACGACGACCGTTGCCGTTGCCGTGAAAGCTTGGCGCAGTACCGAACTCGCGATGCGATCGTAGACCCGGAGGGCGGCGCACAGGACGTGTGCCCAGCCCCTAAATAGAATGCCCCGATAGGACAAGGATGCCCTATCGAAAAATCCCGGCGACAGCTGCGTACTCGCAGGGGAGCTTCGTCAAGGAAGGCCTCCCTTTGGTTAGCTTTCTTTTGGGCCACGGGACGCGCAGAGTCCGCAACGCCTTTGCCATCGATCGAAGGAGTGCATCGTCGCGAGGCCATCACAACGCGGTCGCGACTCGCGTCGCTCCTACCCCGCGAAAGTTCGAAACCTCGAACAGGGCGACGGCCGTGCCGCTGCTCGGCCTCAGCCGCCGCCGCGCACGCGCAGGGTCAGGCCCTTGAGGAAGTTGCGCAGCAGCTGATCGCCGCACAGGCGGAAATTCTTGTGGTCGGCCTGGCGGAACAAGGCGGTCAGTTCCGGCTTGGAGATCGGGAAGCCGGCGTCCTGGAAGGCCTGGTGCATGTCGACGTCCTTCAGCTCGAACGCGACGCGCAGTTTCTTCAGCACCACGTTATTGGTGACCCGCTTTTCGACCGGGCGCTGCGGCTGGCTTTCGTCGCGGCCGCGGTAGTGGAACACCAGCCCGTCGAGGAAATGCGCGAGCACCAGGTTGCTGCACTCGGCATAGCCTTCCTCGTCCTCCTTCTTCAGGAACGCCAGAATGTCGGCCTTTTCCAGGGCCAGGTTCGGGTCGGCCAGCTTGGCGATCTCGACGACCTTGAGGTCGCTGAGGTCGAGCATGTAGCGGATGCTGCGCAGTACGTCGTTGTTGATCATCGGTGTTCCATGGCGCCGCGCCTGTTGCAGCCGAAGGCGGGCGGTAGTGAGTTCGGGGCTTTCGTCGTGCCGGCGGTGCCGGACGCGAGGCCGGCCGCGGGAAAGTGGTGGGGTGGGCCATTTTGGCATCCCTGGCCGCGCAGGGGTGAACGGGGTCGTTCAGCCACCTCGTCGTCGAGGCCGTTCGGCTGCGCTGATCGCCTAAACCGAATGCTCGCAGGGCGCATCCAAGCCGATGTTCGCGTCCGGCAAGGGGCTGTCGCCGGCCGCGAGACCTGGGGCCTTCCCATCGTCCCGGTGCCGGCACCGCACCGGGCGTCGTTCGCGTTCGCATCCACGGCAAGGTTCGGCTTTGCTCGAACCCGGTCGCCATTCCATCTGAGAGGGTACCTATGACCCGCATCGCGCCCACGCAGCATCCGTTCCGCCCCGCGAACCGCCCCAGGAAGCGCCTTAGCCTGCCGATAGCCGCGATGGCCTTGGCCTTGGCATGCGGGGCGGCGACCGGCGCGCCGGTATCCTCCGGAGCCGACACGCCGACACCGGCCTTCGTCGCGACCATCGAGAGCGAAGTGCCGGCATTGATGCAGTCGGCCAAGATCCAGGGCGCTGCGGTGGGGCTGATCGTCGATGGCGAACTGGTCTACGCCAAGGGCTTCGGTTTCGCCGATCACGCCGGCAAGGTCCCGGCGACCGCCGAGACCGTGTTCCTGGCCGCGTCGCTGTCGAAACCGATCGCGGCCTGGGTGGCGATGAGCCTGGTCGAGCAGGGCAAGATCCGCCTGGAGCAACCGGTGGCCGAGTTGCTGTCGCCGTGGCCGCTGGCCGCAAGCCAGTTCGACCCTCGCGCGATCACGTTCCGCCATCTGCTGTCGCACACCGCCGGCACCACTCTCGGTGGCTACCAGGGCTGGCTCGACTTCAAGGAGCTGCCGACTCTCGAGGAATCGCTGGCCGGCAAGACCAACGGACGCGGTGCGGTCGAACTGTTCGCGCCGGCCGGAGCGCAATTCCAGTACTCCGGCGGCGGCTACACCTTGATGCAGCTCGCGATCGAGCGCGGCACCAAACGCAAATACTCCGAACTCGCGCAAGAGTTGGTGTTCGGACCCTTGGGTATGAAGCATTCGAGCGTGGCGATGACGCCACCGCTGTTGGCCGGCGCGGCGCAAGGCCATGGCGACGACGGCAGCCCGGTGCCGATGCGCTACTACGTCGAGCAGGCGCCCTCGACCCTGAGCACCACGGTCGAGGATTTCTCTCGATGGATGATCGCCGGCATGGCGAATGCCGATGGAACGACTATCGGCCCGATGTCCCGACAGCAACTGGCGCAGATGTTCGAACCGGCGAAGCTCAGCACCGAACGCGCTCCCGGCGCCGCCGTCTATGGGCTCGGCCATTTCATCCAACGCCTCAGCGACGGCAGCACCGCGGTCGGCCACGACGGCCGCAATCAGGCCGGATTCCGCGCCAACTTCCTGATGCGTCCGCAGCAACGCGACGGCATCGTCTTCTTCAGCAACTCCCGCACCGGCCTGGCGCTGGACCGCATCATTTGCCTGTGGACGGCGGATGCGGCGAAGGCCGATCCGGTGGCAAATTGCAAGAAGTAGAGCGAGGGGCAGGGGCAATCAGCGTGCGATTGCCGACAACTGCGAGTAGGTGGTTACAGGCGAGCGCGCCAGAGACGCTCGCCAATCCAGCAGGTCGCTGAATTCCTGCGCGAGTTGCGGGTCGCTCCAGCACTGGCGGCTGGCCGGGCCGAGCGGTGGCTCGGTGCGGGCGATGGGGGCGATACCTTCGAGCACCACCGCCATGACGATGTCGGCATAGCCGAAGCGCTCGAACAGATAGCCGCTGCCGGAGCGATCAAGACCTTCGCGCAGTCGTTCCAATGCACGACGCAAGGCGTCGGGGACGAGCAGGTGTCGATACTTCCTGTCGAGCCTGCGCGCAGCATCGCGGGCGACGAAACGCAGCGGCGGGCGCAAGGGCGCCGGCAACAGGCCGGCCAGGGCTTCGTCGAGGGCGGTGGGACTGGCAAGCACGCCGCGCACCACGCGTGTGCGGATTTCGGCGAGCGCGGCCTCGCTGAGTTCGTTCCAGGCGGCAATCGCGGCGAAATCGCCGAGGCGGCCGTCGCCGGCGTGGGCATCGGCATAGAGGGCGATGTCCCAGGAACCGTGCACGACCTGTGCCGGGGCCAGCAGCACCGGTACCGAGACCGCACCCGACCACTGCCGCATGCGCCAACGCAGCCAGGGTTCGCTCAGGGTCGGCGTGTACTCGCGATAAGCGAAGGGCCGGCCGCAGTGCTCCAGAGCCCAGCGCGCCTTCTGCGTCCACGGCGAAAACGATTCGCCGACCAAGAGCATTACCGGATCTGCCTTCATAGGTGTTCTCCCGCCCGGATGGTCGCTGCGTGCATGACCCGACGCTACGTCGCTTCTGGCCACGGCCTCTTGCGCGCAAGCCCTCCGATCGAGGCGTCTGGTTTGCGGTTCGGCGACTGGGTACAGTAAGGCCTGAGATCGGCTAAGTATGCAGCGCCTTTTAGGCCTGCAGCTTGCCTAGGCCTTGGACGAGGACGTCAGCGCGTGAGTCGGACTGCAATTATCCAAGGCAAGCGATGAGATACCTCCTGGCTCTGTTCGCCCTGCTGCTCGCAGACGCAGCTTGCGCTACATCCGTGCTCCCGAAGCCTCTCAAAGAGATGGTCAGGGAGGCGGATCATGTCGTAGTCGCGACGGTCGAGTCGGTGGACATGGTCGGCGGCCGCGGCAAGCCGATTACCGATCCAAGGGCGCGTACAGGGCCCGGATCGAAGAACCGGATGCGCTTCAATCTGCGGATCAAGGAACTGTTGTTCACCCGTTCGCCAGCGCTGCCGCCGACCTTGCGCGTGCCGTTGTGGTCGGCTTGGCATTACGAGCTGGGCAGCATGCGGGAGCAGGTAACGGGTTCGACCGGGATTTTCCTGCTCAAGGGCGACGATTACCAGCCGGTCTATCCGGCCGATTTTCAGCGCCCGCTGGACGAGCGCGAGCAAATCGAGCGCCTGCTGCAGTCCCGGTAAGCGCGGGACTCCGCAGCGGCCCGACTGGCCTTGCGGCTTCGGCGTTAATGGCCCTGTTTCGCCGTCCGTGGTGCTTGCTACTTTTCCGGCAGGCCCAGGAGGACAGTCGGATGAAGCAGATCGGTTACGCGCTCGGCGCCGCGCTATTGGCGGCGGCAATGCTCATGGCCCCGGTGGCGATGGCGACGCAGGACCCGCCCAAGACGACGAAGCCGGCCGATCTGTCCGGCCTGCACGATTTCGATTTCTTGAACGGACACTGGAAGACCAAGCACCGCCGTCTCAAGCAACGCTTCGTCGGCAGCGGCGAATGGATCGAATTCGACGGCAGCTTCAGCCAGCGCCCGTTGATGGACGGCTGGGGCAATACCGGCGACAACGTCTTCAACATGCCCGGCGGTACGTATCGCGGGGTCAGCCTGCGTGCCTACGACGCCCAGACCGGGCAATGGTCGGTGTGGTGGCTCGACGGGCGTAACCCTGGCGACGACCTCAGCCCGCCGAACAAGGGGCGCTTCGAGCGGGGCCTCGGGCGTTTCTTCGCCAAGGACACGATGCAAGGTAAACCGGTGTTGGTGCGGGTGACCTGGTCGCAGCCCAGCCCGGATGCGCCGCGTTGGGAGCAGGCGTTCTCGATCGACGACGGCAAGACCTGGGAGCTCAACTGGGTCACCGATTTCATCCGGGTCGATGCCAAGACCGCCGCCGCCGACTGAACCGGCGCGATCCCGTCGCCACGTTTCTGCCAACTCGATGAAAACACTCATGACCGATTCGATCGATCGACGCCGTCTGCTGCAACTATCGCTCGCAGCCGTTCCTGCCTTGATCTTGTTCGGCAACACCGCCACCGCAGAAGAAACCACGAAGGCGGGCGAGGGCCGCGCCGGCGCCGAGCGCGATTTCGATTTCTTTCTCGGCAGTTGGGAGGTCAAACATCGCCGCCTCAAGCGGCGGCTGGCGGGCAATAACGACTGGGAGGAATTCGACGGCAGCACCCGCTGCCAATCCCTGCTCGGTGGTGTGGCCAACCTCAACGACAGCGTGTCTTATCGCGGCGGCGGCGTGTATCGCGGCATGGGCCTGCGCGCGTTCGACGCCAAGACTCAGACCTGGGCCGACTGGTGGCTCGACGGCCGCAACCCGGTGAAGATCGACACGCCCGGCATCGGCCGATTCGACGGTCGTGTCGGCACCTTCTTCTCCGAGGACCTCCATGAAGGCCGGCCGGTGCGGGTGCGCGGCGTGTTCACCCATCTCAGCGACGACCGCATGCAGTGGGAGCAGGCGTTCTCGCCCGACGCCGGAAAGACTTGGGAAACCAACTGGGTGATGCGCTATACCCGGACCGGGTGAGGCGAGGGAAGAACACTCGCCGTCCGCCAGCAGGTAAGTCGCGAAAACGATGTTTCCGGCTGAAGTGATCGAGGTTTCGTTGAATCATGAAGCCGCGCCGATCGTATTCGGCGCGGCTTCGTCGTTCTCGGTCGCTGCATGCGGCTGATTCCATGAGGCGATACTCCTGCTCGGCAGCGTGCGGCTAGCGCGGTCGCGCGAGCACGATGATCCATGCATGGTCATCTGCCTTGAGATGGATTATCTAGCACATCTATGTGTGCCGAAGTTCGCAACGAAGCGCTCGTCTTGAGTGTGCCATCTTTACTAGAGTTCATATTTTCATAAGAAAATAGAGCGCTGTATCACGGTTATTTTGTAAGCTCGGTTTGAGACCTTGCATGGCAGCGATGCCCGCAACGTCGAGCAAGGGCACAAGGAAGGGTGCCGGCCATTGGAGGTGTCGCCTGCGCAGACTTTGGTCTATCGGCGACGCGGTTTCTCCAAGGCCTGCGAACGGAATCGCGACCAGTCCATCGAGCTACAGCTGATTCGTCAGCGGAAGGTTCGCATGAGCATCCAAATCGTCGGTCGTAACACAGCCGTTCCAGCAGCGCCGAGCATCGAACAGGCAAAGCCGGAACCGGAGGCGTCCTGCACGAAGGTCATACACAGCACCGTCTTCTCGGGGCTGGGCGTGGGCACTCAGGTGACCTTGATCGTGCACAGCGAAACCATGAGCGATCAACACGTCTCCCTGCTGCACGACAATTGCCTGAAAGCGCTGGAGCGCGCGGCCCGGTCGGTGTGCGAGCAAGTCGCAGCGGCTTGAGGCGTTGGTTGTGTAGTCGACGCGCTAGTCGGGAGGAGGGTGCTTTTACCCGAAGCTCCGCTGCCGCTGCCGCTGCCGCTGCCCCTTGCTTGCGCCTCTGCCGTTGCAATTGCCTTGCCTGTGCCTGTGCCTGTGCTGTTGCTGTGCGTCGCCGAGCACTCGCGAAGGCTAAAGAAGACCCAGAGGGCGGCCCGCAGGGATGCGGGCCGTTTTTCATCGGGACAGGGATGTCCCGTATGTAGATCCCCGCGTCGGCATCAATCGTGTGGGCCTGTGATTCAAAACAAAGCAACTTCTTTGGTTAGCTTTCTTTTGTTGCTTTAGACAAAAGAAAGTAACCCGCCGCTTTAGTGGCGGAAGCTTTTGGCGTTTGATCTGGATCATGCTTGAGAGATGCGCCGCAAAATCGAAAGAACGCGGTCGCGACTCGCGTCGCTCCTACCCTGATGGGGCTGAGGCCGGCATCGACGCGAGATTGAGGCGTCGTGGTCGCCGCTTCTAGGGTAGGAGCGGCGCAAGCCGCGACCACGCCCTGTCGGCTTCCGGCGTGTCCATCAATCAAGAGCAGAGCTTCCGTCCGCTGACGCGGCCGGGTTACTTTCTTTTGCTGGCCCAAAAGAAAGCTAACCAAAGAAAAGGCCTTCCTTGCAAGGGCACAAGCCCGCACGAGCGATGCATACGCGGGGATGCTCCAGACAGGCCATCCATGGCCTGCTTGCGCACGGCCCGCATCCATGCGGGCCGCCCTACGGGTCTTCTGTTGACCGGCAGAGCCAAGGCCAAGGCCAAGGCCAAGGCAAAGGCAAAGGCAAAGGCAAAGGCCAGGCAAAGGCCAAGGCAAAGGCCAAGGCAAAGGCAAAGGCAAAGTCGCAGCAGGCGTCGATGATATGGAACCCATGCACCCCGATGCTGCGTCGCACAAACATGGTGCAAGCCCGCTCGATTTTGGAGCGCGGCTCCCCGCGGATTCCGCACGAGCATTCGCATCGTCCACTCAAGTGATTGAATTCGCGACGAACCTGCATCGCGCGGCCAGCCACGAAAAGTTGGCACGGCTATTGCGTAGCCTTGCTTGCGGGTGCAACGGCGCATCGGCGACAACCTGATTCCGGCAGACGGGCCAACGGCGGCCCGGTTTGTCGAAGACAACGGCGTCTTTCCGGTGCGAACCGGGAAGGCGCCGTTTTCGTTTCTCCCCCTCACGGCTGCCGCGGAATGCCTGGATCGGTCATACGCGGCGGCCCCGTTCGGAGATTGCGCGGATGGATCGATCCTTCTGGCGGGCCGGGCATACGCCCACGCTGTTGTCGGCTTTTCTGTATTTCGATTTGAGCTTCATGGTCTGGTACCTGCTCGGGCCGATGCAGGTGCAGATCGCCCAGGCGCTGCATCTGGACACCCAGCAACGGGCCTTGATGGTGGCCGCGCCGATTCTGTGCGGCGCGGTGTTGCGCTTGTTCCTGGGGATGTTCGCCGACCGCGTCGGCGCCAAGCGCGCCGGCCTGATCGCGCAGGCGGTGGTGATCGCGGCCCTGTTGGCGGCGTGGTGGCTCGGGGTCGACAGCTTCGTCCAGGCCTTGTTGCTCGGTTTGATGCTGGGTGTTGCCGGGGCGTCGTTCGCGGTCGCCTTGCCGCTGGCCTCGCGCTGGTATCCGCCCGAGCATCAGGGCACGGCCATGGGCATCGCCGGCGCCGGTAATTCGGGCACGGTGCTCGCGGCCTTGTTCGCACCTGCGCTGGCGGCCGCGTTCGGTTACCAAAGCGTGTTCGGTCTGGCTTGCATTCCTTTGTTGCTGGTGCTGGTGGTGTTCGCGGTCTGCGCCAAGGACGCGCCGGTCGATACGCCGAGCAAGCACTGGGCCGATTACGGCCGGGTGCTGGTCGGCAACCGCGACTCGTGGTGGTTCATGCTGTTCTACGCGATCACGTTCGGCGGCTTCGCCGGTTTCGCCAGCGCCTTGCCGGGCTATTTCCACGACCAGTTCGGCTTCGAGCCGAAGATCGCCGGTTGGGCGACCGCGGCCTGCGTGCTCGCCGGCTCGGTGATGCGGCCGCTCGGCGGGGCGATTGCCGACCGCATCGGCGGCACCCGCACCTTGCTTGCGGTGTATCTCGCGGTCGCGACCCTGGTCGCGGTGGCCGCGCTCGGTATCGGCGGCCCGGTCGCGACGGTGGCCTTGTTCGTCCTCACTTTGCTGTGCTTGGGCGCCGGTAACGGCGCGGTGTTCCAACTGGTGCCGCAGCGCTTCGGTGCCGACATCGGCCTGATGACCGGCTTGATCGGCATGGCCGGCGGCATCGGCGGCTTCCTGCTCGCGGCCGGTATGGGCGTGTTGAAGCAGCACACAGGCAGTTATGCGCTGGGCCTGTGGCTGTTCGCCGGTTGCGCGGCGTTGGCCTGGGGCTTGTTGGCGAGCCTGCGCCATCAGTGGCGCCACCGTTGGGCGGCGCTCAGCGCCGCGCGCGTCTGAACCGGTCCCGGAGCGAATTCATGAAGAAACCCAGATTGGTCGTGGTCGGCAACGGCATGGCGGGCGCACGCACGCTCGAAGAGCTGTTGAAGCTGGTCCCGGACATGTACGACATCACCGTGTTCGGCGCCGAGCCGCATCCGAACTACAACCGGATACTGCTGTCGCCGGTGTTGGCCGGCGAACAGGCCTTCGACGACATCGTGCTCAATTCGCTGGCGTGGTACGCCGAGCACGACATCCGTCTGCATCTGGGCAAGGAAGTCACCCGCATCGACCGGGTGCGGCGGCGGGTCATCGCTGCCGACGGCACCGAGGCCGAGTACGACCGCCTGTTGATCGCGACCGGTTCGCTGCCCATCGTGTTGCCGGTGCCGGGCAAGGACCTCAAGGGCGTGATCGGCTATCGCGACATCCACGACACCCAGGCCATGATCGACACCGCCAAGGTGAAACGGCATGCGGTGGTGATCGGCGGCGGCCTGCTCGGGCTGGAAGCGGCCAACGGCCTCAAGCAACGCGGCATGGAGGTGACGGTGGTGCACCTCGCCGGCTGGCTGCTCGAACGCCAGCTCGATCCGGTCGCCGGGCAGTTGCTGGAGAAATCGCTGACCGAGCGCGGCCTGAAGTTCCGCCTCAATACTTCGACCCACGAACTGCTCGGCAACGCGCAGGGCGAGGTGACAGCGGTGCGCTTCTCCGACGGCAGCGAGGAGCCGGCCGACCTGGTGGTGATGGCGGTCGGCATCCGCCCGAACATCCAGTTGGCCCAGGCCTCCGGCATCCACTGTGCGCGCGGCATCGTCGTCAACGATTCGCTGCAGACCTTCGACCCGCGCGTCTACGCGGTGGGCGAATGTGTCAGCCACCGCGGCATCGCCTACGGCCTGGTCGCGCCCTTGTTCGAACAGGCCAAGGTCTGCGCCAATCACCTGGCCAACTACGGCATCGGCATCTACAGCGGCTCGGTGTCCTCGACCAAGCTCAAGGTCACCGGCATCGACCTGTTCTCGGCTGGCAACTTCATGGGCGGCGACGGCAGCGAAGAGATCGTCCTGTCCGACCCGGCCGGCGGCGTCTACAAGAAGCTGGTGATCAAGGACGACCGCCTGATCGGCGCCTGCCTGTACGGCGACACCAACGACGGCGGCTGGTACTTCAAGCTGCTCAAGGACGGCAGCCGCATCGACGACCGCCGCGACCAGCTGATGTTCGGCGAAAAGGCGCTCGGCGATTCCGGCACCGCCGGGCAGAACCGGGCCAGCGCGATGAGCGACCGCGACGAGGTCTGCGGTTGCAACGGGGTGTGCAAGGGCACCATCGTCAAGGCGATCAACGAGCAGGGCTTGTTCACCGTCGACGACGTCAAGAAGCAGACCAAGGCGGCGAGTTCCTGCGGTTCGTGCACCGGCCTGGTCGAGCAGATCCTGATGAATTGCCTGGGCTCGAACTTCCAGGAGACGCCGAAGACCAAGGCGGTCTGCGCCTGCACCGACCACAGCCACGGCGACGTGCGCAAGGCGATCCGCGAGCACCGCTTGTTCACCCACGCTGCGGCCTACGCCTTCCTGGAGTGGCGCACGCCGAACGGCTGCGCGACCTGCCGGCCGGCGATCAATTACTACCTGCTCTCGACCTGGCCGCGCGAAGCGGTCGACGACCCGCAGTCGCGCTTCATCAACGAGCGCGCTCACGCCAACATCCAGAAGGACGGCACCTTCTCGGTGATCCCGCAGATGAAGGGCGGGGTGACCAATGCCGGCGAACTGCGGCGCATCGCCGATGTCGCCGACAAGTACGCCGTGCCGATGCTCAAGGTCACCGGTGGCCAGCGCATCGACCTGCTCGGGATCAAGAAGGAAGACCTGGTCGACGTCTGGAAAGACCTCGGCATGAATTCCGGCCACGCTTACGGCAAGTCGATCCGCACGGTGAAAACCTGCGTCGGCAGCGAGTTCTGCCGCTTCGGCACCCAGAACAGCACGCAGATGGGGATCGACCTGGAAACCATGCTCGCCAACATGTGGAGCCCGCACAAGGTCAAGCTGGCGGTGTCGGGTTGCCCGCGCAACTGCGCCGAATCCGGGATCAAGGACGTCGGCATCATCGCGGTGGACTCGGGTTGGGAGATCCACATCGGCGGCAACGGCGGCATCAAGACCGAGGTCGCGCGCTTTCTGGTCAAGGTCAAGGCCAGCGACGAAGTGCGCGAATACACCGGCGCCTTCCTGCAGTTGTACCGCGAAGAGGCTTACTACCTCGATCGCACCGTGCACTACATCGCCCGGGTCGGCATGGACTACATCGTCCAGCGCGTGGTCGAGGACGCCGGCAACCGCAAGGCCTTGTTCGAGCGCTTGCTGTACGCGCTGGAAGGCTTGCCCGACCCTTGGGCCGCGCGCGTCGCCGGGGCGCGCCCGCGCGAGTTCCAGCCGCTGCGCATCGCCGCCACCCTCGTCGACGCGGGGGCCTGAACCATGGAATCGACTGCTACCTGGTTGCGCGTGTGCCGGCTCGACGACATTCCGGTGTTGGGCGCGAGGGTATTGGAAGTGGCCGGGGCCGACAACATCGCCTTGTTTCGCACCGCCGGCGACCGCGTGTTCGCGATGGTCGACCGTTGCCCGCACAAGGGCGGACCGTTGTCGCAGGGCATCGTCGCCGGCGACCGCGTCACCTGTCCGTTGCACGGTTGGAACATCGCCCTGGCCAGCGGCGAAGCCTGTGCGCCCGACGTCGGTTGTGCACGCAAGTTCCCGGTGCGCATCGACGGCGACGAGGTGTGGCTGTCGCTCGGCGAAGCGGCGAAGGGAGGCGGCTGATGGACGAGCTGGCGCTGCGCGAGGAGATCGAAACCGCGCCGGCGCCGGCGGCGCCGTTGCGGCGCACCCGCACTCGCTCGGTGTGTTGTTACTGCGGGGTGGGTTGCGGAGTCTTGATCGACGCCGAACACGGCCCGGACGGCAGCCGCATCGTCGGCATCGAAGGCGACCCCGAGCATCCGGCCAACCAAGGCCGTCTGTGCACCAAGGGCCGCAGCCTGCCGCAGACCGCGAGCAGCCAGAGCGGGCGACTGTTGAAGCCGGAGCTGCGCCACCTGCGTCAGGAGCCGCGACGCCCGGTCGATTGGGCGCTGGCGCTGGATACGGTGGCCGACCGCCTGGCCGGCATTGTCCAGCAGCACGGACCGGATGCGGTGGCGTTCTACATCTCCGGGCAGTTGCTGACCGAGGACTACTACGTCTTCAACAAGCTCGCCAAGGGTCTGCTCGGCACCAACAACATCGACACCAACTCGCGCCTGTGCATGTCGAGCGCGGTCACCGGCTACAAACTGGCGCTCGGCGCCGACGGCCCGCCGACTTGTTACGAAGACCTGGTGCTGGCCAAGACCGTGTTGTTCGCCGGCAGCAACATGGCCTATGCGCATCCGGTGCTGTTCCGTCGTCTGGAAGCCGCGCGCGAACGCGACTCCGAGGTGCGCTGGATCGTGATCGACCCGCGCCGCACCGACACCGCGGCGATGGCCGACCTGCACCTGCAGATCCAGCCCGGCACCGACGTGGCCTTGTTCAACGGCATGCTGCATCACCTGATCTGGGAAGGCCGCATCGATGCGGCCTTCATCGCCGCGCACACCGAAGGCTTTGCCGAGCTCAAGCAATTGCTGCGCGACTACACCCCGCGCATGGCCGCGGAGTTGTGCGGCATTGCGGTCGCCGACCTGATCCAGGCCGCGGAGTGGTTCGGCCGCGACGCCGCGGCCCTGTCGCTGTATTGCATGGGCCTGAATCAGTCGGCGCACGGCACCGACAAGAACCTGGCCCTGATCCATCTGCACCTGGCCACCGGCCAGATCGGCAAGCCGGGCGCGGGACCGTTCTCGTTGACAGGCCAACCCAATGCGATGGGCGGACGCGAAGTCGGCGGCATGGCGACCATGCTGGCCGCGCATCGCGAGATCGGCAACGCCGGCGACCGCGCCGACCTTGAAGCACTGTGGGGGCTGCCCGCACACAGCTTGTCGGCCAAGCCCGGCTTGTCCGCGGTGGCCTTGTTCGAGGGCTTGCGCAGCGGCCGGGTCAAGGCGGTGTGGATCGCCTGTACCAATCCCGTGCACTCCATGCCCGACATCGGCCAAGTGCGCGAGGCCTTGCAACAGGCCGAGTACGTGATCGTGCAGGAAGCCTTCCGCAACACCGACACCGTGCCCTATGCCGACGTGTTGTTGCCGGCGGCGAGCTGGGGCGAGAAAGACGGCACCGTGACCAACTCCGAACGGCGCATCTCGCGGGTGCGTGCGGCGGTGCCGGCACCGGGGCAGGCCAAGCCGGACTGGTGGATCGCCAATGAAGTGGCGCGGCGCCTGGAAGCGCGGTTGGGGCCGCCCGGCGCCGCGCCCTTGTTCGGCTTCGAGCAGCCGGCGCAGATCTTCGATGAGCATCGTCGCCTGACCGTCGGCCGCGATCACGACATCGGCGGGCTCGATTACGCGCGCCTGGACACGCAAGGGCCGCAGCAATGGCCGTTGCCGGCCGGTGCCGCGCAGGGGCAGGCGCGCCGCTACGGCGACGGCGTGTTCGCCACCGCCAACGGCCGCGCGCGGTTTCATTCCACGCCGTACCGGCCGGTGGCCGAAGCGACCTCGGCGCGCTTTCCGCTGCGCTTGCTGACCGGCCGCCTGCGCGATCAATGGCATGGCATGTCGCGCAGCGGAAGGGTGCCGGGCGCGTTCGCGCACAGCCCCGAACCGGGTCTGCGCATGCAGCCGCATGACGCGGCGCGGCGCGGGCTGACGCACGGCGATCTGGTCAAAGTGATCAGCAAGCGCGGCGAATTGGTGCTGCCGCTCGAACTTTCCGACGAGGTCGCCTCCGGCACGGTATTCGCGGCGATGCACTGGAGCGGGCAATTCCTGTCCAGCGGCGGCATCAACGAAGTCAGCCAACCGGCGGTGGACGCGCGTTCGTTGCAGCCCGAGCTCAAGCATGCGGCGGTACGGGTCGAGAAGGCCGAGTTCGGTTGGCATCTGCTTGCGGCGCGGCGCGGCGATGCCTTGGGCCTGCAGGCGGCAGTGCAACCGCTGCTCAAGGACTGCGGCTTCGCAGCGCTCGGCCTCAGCGCCGATGCGACCGCCGAGGGGACGTCCAATACCCGCGGCGGCGCGGCCGACGACCCGGCATGGCTGGTGTTGCGCGCGGCCTGCGAGACCGCGCCGCCGCCGGAATGGCTGGAGGCCTTGGGCGAGGCGCTGCAGTTGCACGCCGGCCGCGACACCCTGGAATACCGCGACGCGCGCCGCGGCCTGTTGAAGCGGGTGTCCTGGCGTGCCGACAGCGTCGACAACCGCATCGACGGCCTGTTGCTGACCGATGCACAGCGTCATGGCGCCGGCGAGGCCTTGCTCGATTCGGCCTTGTCCGGACGTGCCTGGAGCGGTTCGCGGCTCGCCGTGTTCGCCCAGTCCGGCGGTGGCGGGGCGCGCGATGCGGTGGTGTGCAACTGCCTGCAGATCCGCGAGTCGAGCATCCGCGCCGAGATCGCGCGCGGCGCCGGCATCGCCGAACTCAAACAACGCCTGGGCTGCGGCACCGTCTGCGGTTCTTGCGGGCCACAACTGAACCAGCTGTGCCGCCAGGAGGCGCAGGCGTGACGACGAATCCCCGGGCCATCAAGACGGAGTCATCATGGATCGCATCGTTTCCGACCCTCTCCGGCGCGCGCCCTGCGAAGTGGTGTTGCTGTCGGCCGGCCCCGGCGACCTGGAGCTGCTGACGATCAAGGCGGCGAAAGCTCTCGCCGCTGCCGACGTCGTGCTGCTCGACGAACTGGTCGACCCGCGCATCGTCGAACTGGCGCCGCTGGCGCGAGTGATTCGGGTCGGCAAGCGCGGAGGTTGCCGCTCGACCCCGCAGGCTTTCATCTGCCGGTTGATGCGGCGTTATACGCTGCAGGGGCAGCGGGTGGTGCGGGTGAAGGGCGGAGACGCGCTGTTGTTCGGCCGCGCCGGCGAGGAGATCGATTTCCTGCGCCGTGCCGGCATCGAAGTGCGCATCGTCAACGGCATCAGCGCCGGTTTCGCCGCCGCGGCGAGCCTGGGCGTGTCGCTGACCCATCGCGATCATTGCCACGGCATCACCTTCGTCACCGCCCACACCCACGATCACGGCGAACCGGATTGGGGCGCACTCGCGGCCACCGGCACCACCCTGGCGATCTACATGGGCATGAGCCGCATCGCGACGGTCGCGCAGGGCTTGCTGCGGCATCTGCCGGCACATACCCCGGCGGCGATCGTGCAGGGCGCGAGCCAGGCCGGCGAAACGCGCTTGTCGACGACACTGGAACGATTGGCCGGCGACGCCGCGGGCATCGGCATGGGTACGGGCGGTGGCCGGCCGGGTGTGATCCTGGTCGGTGCGGCGCTGGCCGAAGCGCGCGCTGACGCTACGAACACCCTTGCGGGTCGAGTCGGTCTGGCCTGAAAAAATTGTGTCGACCGGCGCAAATCTTCGCGTCTTCCGTTGAGATCGCGGTCGCTAATCGAGCCCGATCCGTACCGAAACAGAATGTATCGACTGGCGCAAATCTTCGCGCCTGCCGCTGAAATCGAACTTGCGCTTCGCGTTTTTCTTCGTACATGCTGCAAGTGCTCGACGGCGTCGAGCATGCGCTGATGTCATGGTTTACGGCGTGCGCATCCAGGACAACTGTGTATTTCTCAGGAGATTTTCCATGCCGACGTCCGATCCGAGCGGCTCCTCTTCCGGATTTCTGTCGGGCCTGTTTGGCCGCTTCCAAGGTCAACCGCGGCCCACGCCCGAGCCCGTGCAGCCGCAGCGTCCCAAGCTCGATCCGGTCAGTGCCGCGGCGATCATGGAAGACGGCTACCAGCCCAAGAGCACCGGCAAGACCGGCGATTGGCAGCGCGTCGACGACGACATGCTGAAGAAGCTCAATCTGGACCCGGGCAAATTCCACAGCAGCCCCAGCGGCATGCATGCGACCTTGTACCGCAAACCCGGCTCCGCCTCCGAGTCCGAGGGGTTCGTGCTGGATTATCGCGGTACCGCCCGACTCGGTGATTGGTCGGCGAATTTCCGCCAGGCCCTCGGCATGAAGAGCGCGCAGCACGAGGAATCGATGACGCTCGGCAAGGAAGTCAGCGCCGCACTCGGTCCGAGCCTGGTCGGGGTGACGGGTCATTCCAAGGGCGGCGGCCAGGCGCTGCTGGTCTCACACGCGATCGGCGTCGATTGCGTCACCGCGAACCCGGCCTGGCCAAGCCAGGGCACGCTCAAGGCCTACGGTTTCAACCCCGAGACTTTTCACAACGGCAAGGGCGGCCCATCGGTGACCAACCTGGTCGTCGGGGGCGAGCCCTTGCAGAGCCTGCAAAGCACCGGCGCGGTCTCGCTGGTGCCGCCCAGGCAGGGAACGGAGCTGCAGGGGCCGAAGTTCGAGTTCAAGCCTCAGCAGCACAGCGGTCTGCGCGGTCACGAGCCCGGCGACGACCCGGACCTGGACATGGCGCGTTCCATGTTCGCAGCGATGGATGGGAGCAAGCATCTGCTCAAGTTGCATGGCATCGGAACGGTGCGCGACGCGCTGCAGAATCGCCAGGTCGCCGAGCTGGCCGACATCGCGCAGAAACGCGGGCTGTCGAAAGTCGATCACATCGTTGCGGAGAAGGACGGCGGCAAGGGCCATTTCCTGGTCGAGGGCAAACTCGGCGATCCCAGCGCGAAGTACGCCAAGGTCGAGGGCGCCTTGCCGAGCGGTGTCTTGGGTCAGCAGTTGATCCAGAGCATCAACCAGCATGAAACGCTGAATCGTCAGCAGACTCCGCTGCAGGTGGCGATCCAGCCGCATACGCGCTTCATCTGAGGCGCGCGCCATGTCCTAAGGGCACCGGTCCTAAGGGCACCGGTCCTAAGGGCACCGGTCCTAAGGGCACCGGTCCTAAGGGCACCGGTCCTAAGGGCACCGGTCCTAAGGGCACCGGTCCTAAGGGCACCGGTCCTAAGGGCACCAGTCCTAAGGGTACCGAATCCGGGCGCTGTCGGATGCGCGGATCGAGCCGCGGATCGAGCCGCGGCGGCGGTTCGGTCCGCGCAGCGCACGCCGGCGTGCACGCCGGTGGCCCTCACGGTCAAGCGGCAGGCGTCCGTGTGTTCCGGCCGAGCTATTTTTCCGCCCGTTTGCGTTTGCTCGTTGCGGTTTTCTTGACCGCGACGGAGGTGTTCTGCGGCGCGGGCTTGACCGCCTTGGCCGTACCGATCGCGCTGTCGCCGGACACTGCGCCGTCGAAGCGTTCTTGTATGCCGCAGCTGCGGTCGGGATAGACCACGCAGGTGCAGGTGTCGATTTCTTCCATGCCGTCGACGTTGAGGCCGACGAAACCGAGCGGCGCATAGCGGTGCTCGACACCCAGCGGCGGCCGCAGCTCGGCGACGCCGCCGTTGCGCGGCCATTCGACGTTGCCGGTGGCGACGCGGGCCGGAATCAGCCAGTAGTCGCCACTGCGATACTCGCCGTCGGCCGCGAAACGGATCTGGATGCCGTCTTCGAGCGCGATCCAGTACGGCTGACCGGGCTCGCCGGGCTTGCCGCCGCCGGGTTTGTCCACCGGCACCGCACCGTCGGCGAGCACGATATCGCCTGCACCGACATGATCCCAGCGTCGTACCTTGGTCGTCGCATTGGGGCTGCGGCCTTGGGCCTGGGTCAGGGTCAGCACGTTGCCTTCCACGCCGCTGATCTGGCTCAGCTGGCCGGGACGGCCGAGCAGGTCGTCCTGTTCGTCGGTGATCTCGACCCATTGGCGCTCGCGGAAGTCGCGCGCATTGGCGACTTCCAGTTTGTCGTCGCCGCCGCCGATCCAGCGCGTCAGCACGCTGCCGTTGTCGCGCGACCATTTGAAGGTCGCGCCGAGGTTGCCGTTGTCGTTGCCGCGATGGATCTCGACCCGGTACAGATGGTTTTCGGCGCCGCGATACGCCGAGTCGGGATCGGTGACGCAGGGGTCGTCGAGGCGTGGCAGCTCTTGCAATTGCGCCGCCAGTCTCGGCCGTTGCCGGTCGAACAACAGCAACGGCGCAGGGCAGGCCGAACGGTAGTCTTCGCTCAGTTGGTCCAGGCCCTGCTGCAGGCGTTCGACTTCTTGTTTCAGGCGCGCGCGCTCGGCTTCGTCCTGGGTCTGCTCGGCACGTTGGTTGAGGTCTTCGATGCGCTGTTCGAGCCGATCGTGGATCGTCTCCAGTTCCAGCGCGCGCACCTGCCAGATCACCTGGCGCCGGCTGCAGGTGTCGGGCCCGCCGAGTGCGACCTCGCGCAGTTGCGGCATTTCCACCGAGGTGAGGTGGCGCTCCCACACGTCCAGATAGACCCAGAAACGACGGTCGTCCTGGCTGGAGGACGATTCCAGCCACAGCCGCAACGGATCGCCGGAACCGGCCTGCTGGCCGGCCGCGGCGGGGGCGAAATGCGGCTGCGACAGATAATCGCTGCCGTCGCATTCGCACAGCACGCCGTCGACGTAATAACGGCCGGCGCCGATCCGCAGCGAGCGCTTGCCGTCGTGTTGCTCCAGGCTGAGCCCGAATCCGGGCGTTCCGGCCGGCGCGGCATAGGGGCCGAACACGTCGCGGGCGAGTGTACGCAGCAGGTGCAGCACGATCGCGCCCTGTTCGTTGGGGTCGGCATCCAGGGTGACCCGGCCCTGTTGCAGCAGTACCTGGCTGAAATGATGGCGAGGATCGAAGCTCGCCCGAGAGAAGTCGCCTTTCATAGCTGCTTTCCTTCCAGATCAATCGGCGAAGAGAAGTCCGACGGTCATGCCGGCCGGGGTGTACTGGTCCAGCCGCGCGCGCAGATTGGCCTCGCGTTGCGGCTCGTAGAGGTGGTGGTAGACGCCCATCTGCGATTCGTCGTCGGCGCCGCGCAGGATCTCCGCCGCGCAATGGTCGAGCAGCCGCGCATAACCGGGCCGGCCGTAGCGGCGCGAGCGGTAGCGCGGCCGCACTCGCACGCGCTCGGTGGCGATCTCGCGTTGCTCCAGCGGCGCCGGCAGCCTGCGTTCGCGCACCGCGGCGATGACGCCGTCGGGTTGGCAACGGTAGCGTCGCGGTGTGCGGCAGTGGCAGGGCACGTAGCTGAAACGCACGCAGCCGATCTGGCGGCGGGCGACATTGAGGCAATCGTTGAACAGGCAGTTCTCGGCCAGCTCCAGGGCATGCGCCTCGACCGTGCCGAACACGGTGCAGCGAAGCAGCCTCAGGCGCGCATGCGCGACCGCCGAGGTCGCCGCGCCGATGGCTTCCTGGCGCGGGCCGGCGGCGTCGACGATGCTGTCTTGGATCGTCAGCGGTAGCGGATCGCTGCCGACCTCGTCCTGCTGGATCTGGATCGAGCCGACGATGCTGCGTTCGATCCGCACCTTGGCGCGCAGGTTGTACAACTCCAGGCTGGGCTCGGCCGGGCGGTCGGGTTCGCAGCCGCAACCGATGCCCCAACCGGGCACCAGGGTGCAGTGGCGGATCGACAACTCGGCGGCGCAATCGGGCTGTTGCGCCGCCTGCTTGGCACAGGTCTCTGGTTCGCGCGGTGCGGACACGTGCAACGGCCGTCCGGTCAGCAGGAGGCCGTCGAGGGCGAAGCGGCTGCCGACGTCCATCTCCACGGTCAGCGCATCGGCCAGGTCGGTCTGCCAGTCGATCAGGCGGATCACCGGGCGCACGCCGTTGGCCGCGCGCAAGGTCAGGGACTGCCCCGGTTGCAACTGGATGTGCAACTGTTCGACCCAGACGCCGCTGTGGATCAGTTCGATCACCGCGTGCTGCGGCGATTGCTCATGCCACAGGCGCAGGGCGTCGGCGATACGCGGCAGCGGTGCGGGGCCGTCGGCCGATGCGTCGTGCGCAGCGGACTCGCCCACCCGGTACAGGCGGTAGTCCTGCGCCGGGCGGCGCATCGTCCGCCGGTACTCGCCGCCGCCGAGGTCGGCGGCGAAACCGTAGTGATAGCTGACCCGTACGCCTTTCTTCGGAATCTGGTTCGGCGGGAACATCAGCCGGCCGAGCACCGGATCGATCGCGACCTTGCCGCGCGGCACGCGATAGCGCCAGCCGCTGAGGTCGGCGACCACGACTGCGTTGACCGGCAGCGGTTGGCTGGCGTCATGGCCGGCCCAGCGTTCGGCCCACACCGCCAGGCTCTTGCCGATGCCGTATTCGTCGTCCAGGTGTTGCTCGAGCGCGCGCCGGCGCAGCGGCATCGGCAGATTCGCTTCTTCGGCGAGGTGGTGCCGGTCCGGCTCCGGCCGCGGCTTGCGGTACAGCGGTGCGTCCTGCCCGAGCACGCTGAAGGTGAAGCAATGCGGGCCGGCCTGCTCGACGCAGTAGGCCGGCGTGCGCGTGACCGGATAGCTGCGCATGCGCCAGGCGAACACGCCGACGCTGGGGATGTTGTAGCGCCCCGGAAGACGCGGCGAGGCGATCCGGCGCACGTCGACGCTGTGGGCGAGCGGGTCGAACGGCCCGCCGTGCAGGTCCAGCGCGGCCATGTCGCGCAACGAGGCGGTGCCGAGCCGATGCAGGTGCAGGTGATCGAGGTTCTGTGCCCGGTCCAGGCGCTGGAAGAACTCGACCGCGCGCGCCGGCCAACCGGCGACGTCGCGAGCCAGGTCTTCGAGCAGGGCGACGGTGCCTTTGCGGCGACGGTGCTGGATCGACTGGGCGACCTCGCGTCGTGGCACCAGCGCGCGTTCGAGTGCGCGTCCGGCTTCGTCGCGGCGCTGCACCGGCGCGCCGGCCGCATCCACCGGGCGATAGCCGATCAGATCGGCGAGGTAGGGCACCACCCAGTCGTCGGCGGTCTCGATGAACCAATTGTCGTAGAGGCGCGCGATATCGTCTTCGACCAGGTTCATCTGCTCGGCGATCACCCGCAGCAGGGCTTGCAGCGGCTGGCCCTGCTCGATGTCGCGGATGCGGTGGATCGTCGGCAGCAGCCGATACAGGCGGTCGATGCGCGGTTCGATGTGCAGCGAAGGGATGTCCATGTCGTCGCTCACGGGACCGGGTTGAGGATCAGGGTGTCGGGCACGCCGGGCACGAAGCAGGCCAGGCGTGCGGGACGGATCGTGTCGCCCTCGGGCTCGGCGGGGCCGGCCTCGACGCGGGCGGGCGGCTGGATCGGCACGGGGGCGCCGTCGCTGCCGTCGCTGCCGTTGTTGCCGTTGACGAGACCGGAGCCGATCTCGCCGTAGATGATTTTCCGCACGATCGTGGTGATCTCGTCCTGCCGCACCAATCGACGGCCTGGGATCGGTTGCTCCTGCTCGTCTAATTCGGCGTTTGGATCGAACACGGTCTCGGGAATGCCGCCGAAGCTGTCGACGTCGACCCAGTCGACGCCGCGCACCGACTGCATCGCCGCGACGATCTCGCACAGCAGGGCCGGCTGGGCCAGGGCCCGCTGGTCGAAGCCGAAGCGTTCGAGCAGGCGCTCGCGCACCGCGATGGCGACCGGTTCCCAGCGATGGCCCGGCAGCAGACGCAGCCGCGCCTGCAACACCAGGGCGATGCGTTCGCGCATGGCCACCTGCACCGACAAGGCGGGGTCGCCGAGTTCGCGCAGAGCCTGCATGAGGTTGCGATGGAGGTCGGAATTCGGATCCAGCGGCATGTCGTCGACCCCGGCGACGGTGATGTGCACCACTTCGCGCACGCCGTCGCTGACCCGGCGCGCGACGGCCTTGGCGATGCCGGCGAACATGCGGGTGAAGTCGGCGTAGTCCGACAGCGACACCAGCCGGTCCAGCGCCATCAACGAACGCGGCGCGTTCTCGCGGATCAGGCCGATGCTTTCGCGGTCGGCACCGCCGGAAGCGCGCAGCGGATTGATCACGTCCTTGATCCCGAGCGGGCGGCTGATCAGCAGCGAGACCTGCCCGTCGCGCACGTTGCCGGCCTTGCCGATGCCGGTGCGGTATTCGGCGCGCAGGTTCTCGAAGCCGCTCGGCGGGCGCAGGCCGTTGACGCCGTCGCCGAACACCACCGAGGTCACGCCGTCGTCGCCGGTCACGGTGACGTAGGCGCGAGCATCGGGAGCCAGCCCGGCCAGGCTGTCGGTTTCCTGCCACTCCACCTCGTTGACCAGCACCTTGAGGGTGCTGGTCGCGCCCGCGGCGGTCGGCGCCGGGCGCCAGGTCAGCGGCGGTTGGCGCAGGGCGAAGCGTTGCAGCGGCCGGCGCGCATCGCTGCTGCCTAGCACCTCCTTGCGGCTCTCGCCGTGGCTGGCCGGGACCACGTTGGCGTGGATGCGCAGGCCGTCGCGGTAATAGGTGTAGGCCATTTTGGTGGCGAGGCGCAGGGTGGTATGCGGACGGTCGCCGGGCAAAGTGTCGTCGCTGCCATGCACAAGGCCGGCGACCATCAACAGCTCACTCTCGTGCACGCCGCGCACCCCGGGGATATCGCTGCGTTCGCCTTCCACCACCACCCAACGGCCGGACTTCAACTGTTCGTGCAGCGGGCCGAGTTCCAGTTCTTTTCCGGAAACGTCGCCGACGATCGGTTCCTGCGCCATCTCGAGCTTTCGGCGCTGCGGGTGCAGCCAGGTCTTGCGCAGTTCGTCGATCGGGTAATTCCCCTTTTCGTGGGCCACATCCCGCCAGCCGGTTTCAGGGGGCTCGAAAACGAATTCGACCGCCGTGGTTTCGCTGGACAGGGCGTAGGCACTGCGCGGGCCGGTGCGTACCGTGGCGATGGTCAGCACTTGGTAGCGCGGCAGCTTGTGCTCGTCCAACGCAGGACGGGTGACGAGGATCCGATCGCCTGCGGCGAGCAGAGGATCGGCCTTGCCGAGAAAGGCGTTGCTGTCGCTTTCGTCGTCCTCGTAGAGCCAATCTGCCCACGATTCCACCGGCGGGATCGTGTTGTTGCCGGTGGTGCCGGGCATGGGCTTGGACGATCCGGCGCCGAACAGGGTCTCGCCGGCGCCGAGCACGTATACGGCCGTGAGCGAGGGAGTCGCCTGTTCCGGACTGGAGCCGCGCCACGCGTCGTAGTAACTGTCCTTGAGTCTGGGCGCGAACTCAGTGATCAGCTGTGGCTGCACGTCGGCGTACACGCGAAAGGTTTCGTCGAGTTCGCGTGACAGACGCAGCGTGTTGGCGGCCTGCAGCTCCGGCGGTCGTAGCAGTTGCTTGACCGCGCCGTCCGGACCGCCGCTCGGCGCGCCCGTGCTCGGTGGTTTGAGTTCGGACACTGCGTCGCCAAAAACGGCGATGGCCAGTATCGCATCGGCGTCATCGACACCCGACTTGAGCCAGTCGGCCCATTTTGACAAGGTCGGCCGCGGCGCACTCAGTAATAGCGCATTCAACAGTTGCTCGCAATTCTCGATCGCACGCTTGTCCTGGATGAAGGCCAGCTTGTTCTGCAGGATCTGCAACAGTGCTTGCGCCTGCGGCTCCAACGGCGGCAAGGGTTGCAGGCGCAGCGCGGTGCGTTGCCCGGCGAAGTCGGGCTCGACCGCGATCACGCGACGCGCGACGTGTACGGCGGTAGCCGAAGCGCCGAACTGGAACAGCAACAGGTCGCCGGGCAGGACCCCGGTATCGACGCCGACCGCGTGAATGCCAAGGAGGGCGAGCACGTTGACCAGTTCGATGCGTTGCGGCCGTTCACGGCGGATCTGCAGGTCGTTCCACTCGCGCCGCGCCTGCAACGCCTCGTCGGTCTCGAACGATTGCGGCAATTCGCCGGGGCCGGGAATGCTTTGCGCGCGCGTGCCGACCGGCAGTTCGACGGGCTCGGCCTGGTTGTCGTCGACGGTGTAGGACAGGAACACGCCGGACGAGACGCCCGGGCGCGGCGCGTAGCCGACCAGACGGGCCAGTTCGACCAACGAGCGGCGTTCGCCGGCGGTGCGCAGATACCCCTCGTTGGCGATGCGCTCTTGATAAAAGCTCAGCACGTCCGACACGGTGGCCCAGCCGTCGAGCAGGGCGATCGCGGGGTCGGCGGGGTCGCGCGTGGTCAGCGGCTGCAAAGGCCGCAAGCTGCGCGCGGCCTGGTGGCCGTCGCCGGGGACTTCGACCTCCATGCTCGGCAGTCGCGCCTTCATGCTGGCGAGGAACCGGCCGTGGGTGCCGACCCGGTAGCTCAGCGCCGGCAATCCGCGACGGTTGTCCAACGCCACCGGCGTCGATGTCGCAACGCCTTCGCAGCAACCGCAGTGGGCGCTGCCGCAGCCGCAGTCGTGAGCGCTCATCGGCCACCTCCGACGAAGATCGAGAGCTTGCCGTGCTCGGGATAGTTGGGGTCGTTGTCGAGGCGCGCGATCTCGTGCGCGCCCAAGCGCAGGATGCCGTCCTCGAGTTCGCGGTTGGCGGCCGCGAACAGGCGTTGCAGACGGATCACGCGGGCGCATTCCACACCGGTCACCGCCATCGCCTCGGCGACCAGGGCGCTGGCCCGCAGGCTGTAGCCGAAGCTCAAGCGATCGGGATGGAAATACCCCGTTCGGCCGTCGCGGCGACGGCCGGCACCGAAGCGTTCGAGCAGGGCGGCCTTGATCGCGCCGCGCTCGTAGCCGGGCAGGGCGCAGACTTCCAGGGCCAGCTCGATCGGAACGTACACCGCCGTTTCCACGTGCAGGTCATGACCCATGCGCCGCACGCGATGCAAGGCCGTGTGGACGTCGCCGATCAACTCGGCATCGGCTGGCACCCGGCCGTATGGGTCCAGGGCCACATCGGCTTCGTACCAACTGCCGGTCCAGACCAGTTCGCCGGCCGCGCGCTGCACGCGCGGATCGTGTTCGGCCAGGCGTGCGTAGTCGTCGGCGGTGATCGCGCGCAGGCGTTGCTTGCGAAACGCGCCGGGCGCCAGCAAGCGCGCCTGCGCGAGCGGTTCCGGGTCGATGCCGCCGCGCGCCGGCAGCGGATTGTCGACGCGCAGCTGCAGGCCGCTCCATTCGCCATGCAGATGCGCGCGATTAATGCCGTGCGCACCGACATTGCCGGCGCTGCCGTTACCGAGCCGGTAGCGGGCGGCGAAGCGTTGGCCGGGTTCGGGGCGTTTGCCGAGGTCGTCGTCGCCGAAGCGCAGATGGGCAAGGCCCTGGTTGTCGATCTCCACGACCATATGGCGGTCCTCGTCGCCGCTGCCGAGCAGATCGAACACCGGTATCCATGGGCCGCCGCCGTCGTCGTCCAGGCGCAACGAGGCCAGCGCTTCGCGCGGGTCTTGGTCGAGGCTCGCGGATGCGGCGCGGGTGGCGGCCGGCACCCGCGTGCGATGGGTCAGCGGCGCATCGGGCAGGCGCCAATGGAAACGGCCGGGCCGTTGCACGAGCTCGGACGGCTGGCCCTCGCACTCGCATTCGGCTTCGCCATGTGCGTCGGGCACCGTACCCAGATCGATCGGGCCGGCGTGGCGGCCGTGATCGGCCAAGACTACGTTGCCGAGCGCCATCGACACCTCACGCAGGCGTGCGCAACCCGGTGCCGGGCCGAGCGCGCTCAGGCACAGCGCGAACGGCAGCGCGTCGTCGACCTGCCATTCCACCCGTAGCAGCGGTATCGGCCGCGGGTCATTGGGACCCGAGGGATACAGAGTGTCCTCGATCGGCTCGACCCGGGTCAGTCGTACCGGCCAGACGTGGGAGGGATCGGCATCGGCTTCGAGTCCGCTGCGCGGTCCCAGCAGTTCCTTCAACAAGACGACGTCGCCGCTCTTCAGCTCGAGGGCGCGCGTCTCGCCTTCCGGCTCTGCCCATGCGTCGCGCAACACCGCCGCCGTCGCGCCGCGCGGCAGGCAACAGTCGTCGCGGCCCCAATCGTAGAAGGCGATATGGTTGTGCGCGCTGCGCAGGGCGATCAGGTCGTCGCCGTCGCCGGTCAGCGGCAGGAAGCTGTCGTAGCGGTGGTAACCGTCGGATGCGAGCGTGCGCATGGCCTCGTCGCCGAGCAGCGGCGGCACCGGCGCATCGGCGGCGATGCCGCTGAGGAAGGTGATGTCGGCGACCGCCAGATCGAGATCCTGCGAGGTCTCGACGGCGACCCAGGCGCGGGCGTTGCAGCCTTCGTGCAGACGATAGTCGACCAAGCGCGCGTGCCGACGCACCGAGATGCGTTGGCGCGCGGTGTCGAGATAGGCCTCGGTCGCGACCGCGTCCTGGTAGTAACTCAGGTAATCGCCGGCATAGGCCAGCAGCTCGATCAGGGTGACGCCGAGATCGGGCACGTGCTCCGGGTTCCAGTCGGGCGAAACCAAGGCGAGCCGGTCCTGGATCAGGCGACGGAAGCTGGCGTAGTCCTTGGCCAGGTACGACAGCGCAGGCTCGCTCGCAGGCTCCTCCAGGCACGCCGGTACCGTCGCGCAATCCAGGTCGGACGGACAGCCGGCCTTGAACGAGAATTCGGCGCTGGCGTACATCGGGTCCAGCCGGTCGATGTCGAGCAGGCGCAGGCGGTAGCGCGAATGGTCGCCGCGTCGGTCCAGGCGTACCGTCAACCAATCGTCGACGTCGGGTTCGTCGCTGAGGTGCGGGTCGACGTCGACGATGCCGATCCCGCCGATGCGGGTGCCGCCTTCGACACGCAGATGGCGGAGCAGTCCGGGACCGTCCTCGCGGAGCTCGGGTGGCAGCTTGCCGAGAAAATAGACCTGCAGTTCGAGCTGGTCGGCGGAGACTTCGACGAAGTCCAGGCCGACCCGTCCGCGGAAAGCGCGGACATCCTGGCGGCGCGGATCGTTGCAGCATGAAAGCGTCATGATGGAATCCCTGCCTCGGTCAGATCGCGCGGGTGAAGCGCGCGCTTTGCTCTTCGCGGGTGCGCAGCAGCAGGTAGGTCAGCTCGACGGTCAACGCGGCGTCTTGTGCACTGACCTGCAATGCGCGCACTTCGATCACGTCCTGCAGCCAGCGTTGCAGCGCCGCCTGCAAGGTGAACTGCACGGTCGCGGCCAACTCGGGACTGTTGCCGGCGAACACCAGTTGCAACAGCCCGCTGCCGAAGTCCGGCCGGTTGACCCGCTCGCCGGCCTGGGTGAACACCAGTTGCTCGATCATGTCGCGCACGTGGCCGGCATGGTCGGTGGCGGCGCTGCGGCCGCGGCCGTCGACATGGAAAGGGAAGTCGAGATGCATGGCGATTCTCCGGCTGCGCCTGGGCGGCTACATCGCGAACACGCGGGCCTGCATGGCGCCGACGATGGGCGCGCCCTGCGGGATCTGTTCGACGCTCTGGCAGATGCCCGGCGCCGGCCCGGGCGCCGGCGTCAGCATTGCCGGCAGGCCCATGACGGTTACGCGCGCGCTCGGCATCGACCAGCGCACGCTGACGCAAGGCTGCGGTTTACCGTTGGGCAGGGTGAAGGGACAGCCGGCGACGACGATGGTCGGCGCACCGGGCGGGATCGTCGCCACCGGTTGGCCCATCACCAGTACGCGCGTTTGCACCGGCGCGATCTTGGCCTGGCCGACCGCGTGCTGGCAGGTCATGACGGCGTTGGCGTGCAACAGGTATCCGGGCATGGCCGTGTCCTCAGGTGATCGCCATGGCGACTTTGTTGAAGGTGATCGTCGGCCCGACCAGATAGATCGAGGCGCCCTTGCCGTTGTCGATGTAGATGCCGCTGTCGTTGACCACCAACATCGCTCCGGTGGTGCTCTTGAGCACGATCCCGCCGGTGATCGGCGTGGGCGGCATGTCGCTGACCATCAGCATGTTCTGCAGCAAGGACTGGATGACGATGTTGGGATCGGCCGGATTGCCGAGCTTGGCCATGGCCGGCGGATCGGCGCTGGTGTCGAAGCGGCAGCCCAGCCACACCGGCTTGTTGACGTCGCCGTGCTCGAACATCAGCCACACGCCGGCGCCGACCGGCGGCACCGCATACACGCCCATGCCCGGGCCGGGCGGGCCGGACAAAGGCGTGCAGGGCTCGGCCCAGGTGGTCGGCACGAAGCCGGCCACGTCGACCGCGGTCAGCAGCAGCCGGCCGCGGAATTCGGGATCGGTGTTGATCGCGACCGTGCCGCGGTACAGGCCCGGATACAGTCGCACGCCGCTGGATCCGTCGCTCATGTCGGCACCCTCGGGGTCAGGGAAATCAATCCGTCGCGGCTGAGCTGGAAGTTCTGCTTGAATTCGCCGCGCTTGATCTTGTGGGTCACGCTGTCGACGTAATAGAGGCCGTCGTAGGCCAGTCCGGCGCCGCGCACGCCGACCATCAGCTTCGAGCGCAGCACATGGCCATAGCGCAGCACATCGAGCGAACCGCTGACCGTGATCGCGTTGGCCGCGCCCTTGAGCATGCGGCCGAGCATTTTCTTGATCGTGAATTCGGTCGAGTCGCCGCCGGTGTCGTGCGACATCACCATTTTCAGTGGCGGGGTCGGCCGCGCGCCGAGCGGCGGCTGGAAAATGTTCACCGACGGGATCGGAATCACCAGCGGCAAGCGCCCGGTGATGGGATCGTGGACGTTGACCAGCAACGTCTCCTTGGCCAGTCCGTCGAGCTGGAAACTCATCGTCTCGACGTTGGTGTGCGCATCCATGTTGATGCTCAACGCCGGTTGCGGCACCGGGATGCGGATGTTCGGCCCGAGGTAGGCGATGCTTTGCCCGGGCAGTGGGCCCGGCTCGACATAGAAGACGAATCCGCTGTCGTCGGCGATCTTCTTGAGGTGCTCCAGGTCGGTGCCGTTCTGGGCTTCGATCTTCTTGGTCATGATGGGCTGTTCGGGAATGAACGGCGGGATCACGATCGGCACGATGCCGAGCCCTGCGTATCGGGCCAGGATCTGGTAGGCCTGCACGGTCGAGGACATGTTGGGATAGGGCAGGGCCAGTTCGATCAGATCCATCGCCGTGCTCAGGTCGTCGCCGGTGATGGTCAGTACCGACTGGCCCGGGTCGCTGCTCGGCGCGAGTTCCTGCCGCGTCACCAGGCCGTCCATCAACACGTGCGGGAACCCGCCCAGCGTCACCATGACCACCACGCGGGTGGTGATCGGATCGAAGTAGCCGGCCGGGAGCAGAGTGGTCAACAGCGGTGAGTCCTTGCCGACGCCGAAGCTGAGCTGGAACCCGCTCTTGTCCTTGCCGCTGGTGACCTCGACGCTCTGCAGGGCATCCACGACCACGCGCGGCGCCGGCACCGGCACTGCCGGCCCGATCATCAGCGTCAGGTGGATGCCCTGGACCACGGCCTATTCCCGCGCCGGCGGCGGCACGCCGTCGGGCAAGGTCACGCGCACGCGCTCGCCGATCGTGTCGGTGAGTTCGTCGGGATGCATCACGCCGTTGGCATCGCACAGGCGCCAGAACGCCTCGGAGTCGCCGAGTTCGCGTGCGGCGACGAGGTCGGGACGTTCGCCTTCGACCACCGTGTGTTCGTGCAAGGTGACGAAGCCGTCCTGCGGCGGCAGGAATCGCCGCTGCAGATACGGCACGACCGTGCCGTCCTCACCGACCCGCATGGCCACCGGCACCGCGTGGTAGCGGCTGCCGGGTGGAAAGTCGTAGTTCGCCATCGTCGTCTCCTGCGTGGTGCGGCGGGATCGAGATCCGCCTCGTCCCAGTCGATCTCTCGCTCGTGGTCAGAACACGCCTGGAATGCCGAGGGCGCGGAAATCCGCGCCGATGGCTTGCGCTGCCAGGCGCTCCTTGCTCAGCAGGTAGCTCATGAACAAGCCGCCGCCTTTGCTGTCGAACCCGATGTCGTCGATGCTGAGCACGCGCAGGCCGATACTGAGCTTGGCCCTGATCGGATTCAGCGACACATCGAAGGCTTCCTCGGTGATGCTCAACTCGGTGATGCGCACCGGCGCGATCCGGTTGGGCCCGAACACGAATACCGACAGCGGCGCCAGCGCCGGTGCGATTTCCAGCGAACCCGTCGCCGCGATCGCATTGGCGGTGAACAGATCGCCGCTGCTCGGATGAACCAGGGCTTCGATCGCGGCGATCTGCGGATGCAGGCCGTTCAGCGTCGACGACACCTGTCCGGCTTCGAGCGCATCGCTGGCGTCGATCTCGGCTTCCAGCTTGATCGTCTCCGCCGGCGGTCCTTTCAATCGCAGCGCTTCCGAACGGTCGCCGGATTCGCCGCCGACCCCCTTGATCTGCAGGCTGCGGGTCATGCTGTCGGGGTTGTACTGCAGTCCGATGATGCGCAGCACGTTGCCGGTGATCGGGTCGAGCAGGACCAGGCCGCCGCGCAGCAGTTTCGGTGATCGTGGGTATCCGCTCATGCTCGATATCCTCCGGCGGCGGCTCTAGAAGCGGATCGATGGGAACGAAAAGACGAACCGCTTTTCATCCGGATAGAAGAGCTTTCGCAAGGCCGCATCGCGATCCATCATGTTGGGGGAGTCGCGCGAGGTCAGTTGCTCGGCCTGCTTGCCCAGCCCCAGGTTGATGATCGAGTTGCGGTCGAGCTTGAATGGGCCCAGGCGCATGTCGCGGTCGAAGCCGAGCGTGCGGTACATCTGGTCGATACGCCGGTATTCGGCGAGGAAAGAATCGCCGTCGGCGGTTCCGAATGGAGCGCCCCTGAGGTTGTAGTGTTGACGGATGCTGCGCCAGTCGATCAGCGCGTTCGGGTCCGGACCCGGCGCGGGCCGCACAAAATCCGCCGGCATGCGCAAGGGCGGCGACGGTGTCGGTCCTTCCGGCATCGGCCCTACCGGAGCGGGACCCTTCAGTGTCGTTCCGTTCTCCGGCGCCGGCGGCGCGATGGGGAGCCGCGGCAGTTGCAGCGGCGGCACCAGCGACAGCGAAGGCGCGAAACGGCGCACACCGAAAGGCGTCGGCGGCGCCAGCGGCGGGAAGCGCGAATCGATCGGATCGAGATGGATCTGGCTGCGCGGCATCGGAACATGGAGCCGGGGCTGATCGGCCGGCGCTTCCTGCGCGTCGCGCAGCGGCGGCGCGAACGGATTCGCCGCCGGGGCGGCTCGAAGCGGGCTGCGGTCGAGACTCTGGCGTTCCATCGCGGTCAGAAATCCCGGCTGAAGATCGGAATGTTCGGCGTGCGCCGGTCGTCGGGGTAGTGGCTCTTCCATTCCCGGTCCATGCGATCCATGACATTGGGGTTGTCGCGGGCGTTGAGCTGGTCGGCCTGCATGCGCAGCCCCAGGTTGAGCAAGTCGAGGTCGATCGGACCTAAGCGCAAGCGCTCCGGCATGCCGATCGTGCGCATGAGCTCGGCCGAACGATGCGCTTCGGCGACGAAGGACGTCGCATCGCGCGAACCGAAGTAGCTGCCGCGGGCGCTGTAGGCACGGCGGATGCCGAGCCAGTCGATGCGCGAGTTCATGTCGGTGGAGGGCGGTTGCCAGAAGTTCGGATCCAGGCCGCTCGACGGCGGCACGGGTCCGAACGGTGCCTGCAACGGCAGCCGCAGCGGCATCGGCGATAGCGCCGGCGTGGTCGACGACGGCAGGAACGAGGTCGTCGCGCCGGGCAAGGGAGACAGGCGCAACGGCGGAACCAGCGACATGTTCGGCAAGCGTGGCCGCGGCTCGAGCAGCGACGGTGGCTGCAGGACGAAGGACGGTATTCGCGGAATCGTGGTGGTGTCGTCCGGATCGGCCTGGCCGGTCCGTGGCGTCGCTTGCGCGGCGTGCGCGCCTACGCGCGCGAAGTCCGTGCCTGACGGGGGGCGCGCAGAGGAGGGACGTTCCCGGCATTCGCGGGCGGTAACCGGCGCCGCGCTCGCCCCGATGGCGACGCGCGCCGGTGCGGCGGTGTTCTTGCGTCGCAGGCGAGGGTGAAGGCGATGGTGGTCCATCAGCGGCTCCTCCGGGCGTTGCACGAATCGCCACCGCGCATGACGCCGTCGTGGCGCGCGCCGTGGGGGGAGTCGAGCGCTCGTCGGGTGGACGGTGCGAACGCCCTCACGACACCGACTCCAATGCGTCCAATACCTGCTTGGCGCGTTCGGCCACGGCGGCCTGTGGATGCTGGGTCAGGGCGCGGATCTGGGTACGCGCGGCGTCGCGCATCGCGAACAATTCGCTGAGCGCCGGTTCGCGCCGTTCGATCGGACCGTCGAAGATCTCTTGTGCCAGCGTGGCCGCTATCGCCGCGACCGTGGCGTCGTCGCGTTCGAGCGCGAACGACAGCGTCAGTTCCAACGGCGTCGCATTCGCCAGGTCGAGTGCGCCGTCCTCGTTGGTCGCCAGTTTCAGCGCGCGCCGACAGGTCAGCGTCAACAGGTCGTGTTCGCCTTCGGCGATCGAGCGGCGACTGTTCTCGAGGGCGACGAACTGATTCAGCAGCAAGGTCTGGCGCCACGGGGTGTCGGCTGCGACGACGACCAGGCCGATCGGGCCGCCCAGATCGGGCACGCCGGCGCAGGGGTCGGCCAGCGCCGTACCGGTGCCGGCCAGGGTGGCGCGGAACCCGAATCCCGCCGGACGCTGCTTGGCGCGGTCGCCGCCGACGGCCAGATGCAAACGCCCGGGGCCTTCGACTTCGACGAAATAGCTCAACGCTATCGGCGCCCCGGCGAGCAGGACGGCGCTCGCGACGCGCAAGCCGGCGCGTACCCGCAGGCCTTCGACCTCGATGGATTGCACCGCCTCGTGCTGTTCGGAGTGCATGTTCATCTGAAGCGGATCCTGGTGGTGGCGGTGCGTGCGACCAGTACCGAGTCGGTCGCGGTGACGGTGACGACACCGGTGAAGCCTGCCGGGCGCGTCACCGTCGCTGCGACCGCCACGCCCGGCGGCACCGCGTTGACCGCTACGACGACGCCTGCGGCCGTCGCGGCGGGGTCGACGATGAAATTCACCACCCGCCCGCCGGGGTTGGCGTCGAGGGTGACGACGCTGGTCAGGACGCCGACCGGTACCGGGCTCGGCGCCGCGCGCATGTTGCGCAGGCGCACGGCGTCGACCCGCACGCGGCCGTCGGCGCGGCGGTTGGGAAAGATCGTGTCGGCCGCGCGCAGGCCGAAGTTGCCGGCGCGCAGGCCGGCGGTCAGCGTCGCTGCGGCCGGCAGCGCCGCGGGATTGCCCGCGGTCACCGCGCTATCGCCCGCCAGCACGGCCCATCGGGCACTGCGCCCGGCGACGGTCGAGGCGACGGTCAGCCGCGCCGTCGCCCTGTCGTCCGCAGCGAGCGCGGTCGCGCCGGCCGCGGTCGGCGTCGCGGTGACCGCGCTGAACACGATCAACGGATTGCCGGCATACGGGTCGTTGCGCGGCGGCGCGGCGACCGCGCCGAAACGATGGTTGGTACGGAACTGGAATCCGGCGGTGGGCGAGCCGCGCAGGGAGCGTTCGTGCACGCCATCGGCGAAGGTGCGGCTGACCACGGCGCCGGCGCCCTGCCACGACGAGTACTGGAAGCGCTGGCGGAAGTTCCAGAAGCGCGGCAACTGCGCCACGCCGGGCCCGACGAAGCGGTTGACGTCGATGGCAGGCAGTGCGTCGGCGACGTTGGGCAGCGCGACCGGGGTGACCAACTGGTCGACCCAGGCGTTGGCCGGCACGGCCAAAGCAAGATTGAAGGCGTTGTTGAAGCCGATCGGCGGATTGACCGGGCCCAGGTTGAAATCGTCGCGGGTGAGAGTGATCAGCTCGCCGACGATGCGGGTCAGCGGCGCGTGCAAGGCGTCGGAGGACTGGAAGACGATGCGGTTGCGCACGCCGTAGGGTCCTGCGGCACCGGCGAAGTTCAGCGCGGTCAACCGAGTCGGCACGGCATTGACGGTCAGCTCGGCCATCAGGCCGGAGGCGCCGGCCACGGGTGCGGCGACGGGCTGGGTTTCGTTGAGTCGCGCACCGGTGGCGGTGTCGGTGATGCGCACGCGGATGTCGCCGGTCTGTGCGCCCGGGGTGATGACGGTGCCGGCGACGCCGGCGCCGAGCGCGCGGCGCAAGGTCACCCGTACCGGGCGAACACCCGGTGCGGTGATCGCGTTGACGGTGGCGGTATTGCCGTTGATGCCGTCGCGGTTGGGCTCGGCGGTGCCGGCCGGCGCCGCGCCCGCTACCAATGCCGGCACCGGTACCAATGCCGGCGCCGCGGCATAGGTGGCACTGGTCACCTGGACCAGGCGCACCGCGATGGAATCGGCGTTGTCGGCCGGCGTGCCGGCGACCTCGGCGCGAATCGTGAGCGGCGTGCCGCCGACCACCGTGCCCGGCGGCGGCTGCACGGCACGGATCCTGACCCGACGACCGCCGCCTACGACCGACACGCCGGCGGGCGCCGCTCCGCCGGGGTTGACCGTCCAGGTCAGGGCGCTGCGGCCGGCGACGGTCGCGGTGGCCGTGATGTCGTTGCCGCCGACGCCGAGTTCGGCAGCGGAAACCGCGACGGCGGTGACCAGGGGGGCGGCCTGGGCTTGCATCGGTGCCGCGGCGATATGCTGCGACAGGCCCGAGCGTGCCGGCGATGCACCGGCGCCGAGGTCCTGCTGGACGACGTGGGTCAGCTCGTGCGCGAGCAGATGGCGATGTTCGGCCGCTTCGGGATCGGCGACCTTGGCCCCGAAGATCAGATTGCGCGCGTAAGTGAAAGCGCGCGCGCCGAGACGCCCGGCCGCGGCTTGGGCGCCATCGCCGGTGTGCACGCGCACGCCGGAGAAATCCCATGAGAATGCGTTCTCGAATGCGCTGCGCAGCGACTCCGACAGCGGCCGGCCCGCGCCCAGCTCGGCGATGCGCGCGGCCGATGCGGGCGCTTGCGCGGCGTCGTCGCCCGCTGGCGCAGTGGTCGGCATCGACAGCCGTTGCACGGCGGTCTCGGCGATGCGGTCGGCTTCGCGCTCGTGTCCCGACCCGGCATCGATGCGCTGCGGCAGGACCGCGGCGGCCAGCGAAACCGGCGCGCGTCGGTGCGGCGCCGGCGGTGCGCGCAACGCCGACGCTTGGCGGTGCAGCGAGGGTCCCGGCGGAATCGCGGCCAGGGTGGGGGCACCGGATACGCTGGCCGCGGGGCGTGCATCGGCTGCCAGCGGCGCCGACGACGCGGCGGGTGCGTGCTGCGCGCATTCGCCGCAGACCGCGCCGGCGACAGTGTGGTTGCCGCACTCGCAGCGGCGCGCCAGGATGCCGTCCTTGGCCGGTATCGGCGCCAGCGCGGAGGTGGCGGTGAGCGAGGTGGCCTTGTTCATCTTCGGATCTCCCGGCCCAGGGACGCGGCGACCGAGCCGGCGACGGCGCGCGCCAAGCGCGCGGTGCCACCCTCGATGCGGATCGCCGGCGCCGCCAACCGCGCCAGCGAGGCGCTGCCGCGTGCGTCCGCGAGGCGGCGATCGCCGATCAGGCGCGCCAACTCATCGGTCAAGGTCCGTACGAACTCGCCGCGTTGCGCATCGGCGATGCTTGCGCCATGCACGATCACTCGCTCGATGTGCACGCTGACGCTCATCCGAGCCTCCGGCCGGCGCCGGCGGCGAATTCGCTTTCGTTGACCGGCTTGCCGAGTTTGCGCAGTTCCACCCGCAGCGAGGCCAGCAGCAACGGCATCGATACCGCGACGCCGCCCTGGGCCGCCGAGAATGCGGCATTCAAGGCGATGCTGTGGATGTTGCCGCCGGACAGGCCGAACCGGGCCAGGCGGTCGTAGTCGAGCGTTTCCCTCGGCACGCCGGGCGCGAGCGCGTTGTGCCAGATGCGGGCGCGTTCGTTCGGCCCGGGGAACTGGAAGTTCACCACGAAGCGCAGCCGTCGCAGGAATGCGCCGTCGAGCGCGGACTTCATGTTGGTGGCCAGGATCGCCAGTCCGGAAAAGGCCTCCATGCGTTGCAGCAGATAGTTGATTTCGATGTTGGCGTAACGGTCGTGGCTGTCCTTCACTTCGCTGCGCTTGCCGAACAAGGCGTCGGCCTCGTCGAAGAACAGGATCGCGCCGCCTTGCTCGGCGGCGTCGAACACGCGGCGCAGGTTTTTTTCGGTTTCGCCGATGTACTTGCTGACCACCGAGGACAGGTCGATGCGGTACAGGTGCAGGCGCAGCTCGTTGGCGATGACTTCCGCCGCCATGGTCTTGCCGGTGCCGCTCTCGCCGGCGAACAGAGCGCTGAGCCCCAGGCCGCGATTCATGCGCTGGGCATAGCCCCATTGCTGATAGACGCGATGGCGCTCGTGCACCTGGCCGGCGATCTGGCGCAGCAGCGAGATCGCTTCCTCGCCCAGCACCAGATCCTCCCAACGCGCTTTAGGCTCCAGGCGCTGGGCCAAGGTATCCAGCCGCGACGAGGACAGGTCGCGACAGGCTTCCCAGGCTTCGCCGCCGCGCGCCTGGGCGCTCGCGGCGACTTCGTGGATCTGCCGCAGATTGAGGCGGAAATGGCCGGACAGCGCTTCGGCCTGGCGTTCGCGGTCCGGCAGCGCGGTCGGCAACACGTCGCACCAGGCCGCATGTTGCTCCGCGGCGCTCGGCAGTTGCACTTCCGCGGTGCATTGCGCGCCGTCCATGCGCAGCGCCGAGCCCGGCAAGCCGACGAAGGCGAGCCCGAGCGGATGCCCGAGCAACGTCCGCACGGCGTCCGCGGTTTCGCCGTTGTCGGTATCGAGTTCGTCGGCATCCAGGAACAAGGCCACCGGCAGCAACAGGCTTTCGCGGTGCCAGAGCCGGGCCAGGGTTTCCAGTTCGCTGCGCGCGGTCGGTAACGACCGCACCGGCAGCGTATACAGGCGGCAACCGAACGCGGCGCAGGCATGGGCCGCGATCGCGTAGCGACTGCCGGCGTCGCCGCCGGTCAGTTGCACCAGCGGCAGCGGGCCGGGATCCGCATCGGCCTCGTCGCGTTCTGCGCCGTGGGCGCGCAGGATGGCCACGATCTGTTCGGCTTGCCGCTGTTGCGAGGGGGCGATCGGCGGCAGCGCCGGCTGATCGCGCAGCAGTGTTTCCAGGCGCGCATCGAGCAGGTTCAGGCTCTTGGCGTAGTTGACCACGCGTTCGTCGGCGCGCAATGCGGCCGCGGTCAGCGGGGTCGCGCCGGGTTGGTTGATCTCGATCAGGCGCAGATGACGCAAGGGGCGCTGCGGTGCCAGCGCGTCCCAGACCGGCTGCTCGAACAAACGCAGCGCCAGCGCGAAACTGGGGTGGGGCGCACCTTGCACGGCCGCGATCATGCCCGGCAGGGCCGGGTCCAGTTCCATCGCTATGCACAGCAGCAGGGTGTCGGTTTCGAACGGGCTCAAACCGAGTCGTTCGGCCAGCAGGAGCAGGGCCGGCGCGGGTTCGGACTGCGCGGCCTTCGCACGTGCCGCAGCGGCGGCTTGTTCGTCCGCCGTCGACGGGACTGCGGCGGCCGAGACTTCCAGCGGCGCGACCACGGCGCCGCGGGCGAACCAGCGCGTCGTGCTGCGTTCGCTCGCGGGTGGCGCTTGTGTCGCCGCCGTCGTCAGGCGTTGTACCCGTAACCGCAGCCAATGCAGCGACGCCGCCAGGTAAGCCTGGTTCGCTTCGGCCCAGCGTTCCATTTCGTCGGCTACGCGAGCGTGCATATCGGTCTCCTGGTCGCAGCGGCGGCTCATGCCACCACCACGGTTTGTTGCGGATCGAACTCGAAGCCGTCGGCACCGAGGACGCTGGGCAGACTATCCAGGCCGTCCACGCGCAAGCGCACCGGATAGTCGCCGGCGACCACGTCCGCTACGGTGAACTCCAGCACGCTCGGTTCGGCCGGATCGGCGGGCGTGTCGATGCTGTCGGCCCGCACCTGGGTGTCGCCGAACAACAGGCGCACGGCGTCGTGCTGGGCCGGCAACAAGCGCGGCCGGCATCGGAGCGTCAGCGCGATGTCGCCGGCGGCTGCGGCCAGCGGTGTCACTTCGATCAGCGGCGCGAGCGCCAACACCACGGTATTGCTGAGCAGCGCGGGCTGTCCTGGCGAGGCTTCCTCGCGCAAGCGCACCGCGTATTGCCCGATGCACCAATCCGCCAGCGCGCCCGCATCGCCGGCCGCGGGCAGCGGCAGCAACAGGGAATGCTCGTCTTCGCCCGCGCTCGGCGCCAAGGATTGGTGCAGGCCACCGCGGGCGGCCTCGAAGATCGCCTGCACGGCCGTTGCGGCCAGTCGTTCGCCGCGCAAGCGCAGGAGATCGCCCAGGCGCGCGGCGGGCAGCAGTTCCGATGCCGCCGGACGGACATCGTCGAGGCGAGGAGCGCCGGCGGCGACGGCCTTCGGGCCGCGGTCGTCGGCGCCGCGCTTGAGTACCGGCAGCGCGCTGCGCGCAGCCGCGTCGGACTCGATCAGCACCACCGACACCTGGTAAGCCATCGAGGGGCGATAACGAGCCTGCATCGCCGTCCATAGCTTGGTCAGCTCTTCGGTGTTCAGATATTTCGGGCTGATCTTGATCCACTCGATCTGGTCGGCGAGGCTCAGCGCGGAAAAGTCTCCGAACGGCGGCGTCGGCGGCCCGAGCACGATGCGCAACTGGGCCCGGCTCAGGGTCGGGGTTTCGTGCAGGAACTGCATGCCCAGGCCGAGCAGGGCTTCGGCCGCCAGGTCCTGGGCGCCGTACGCGGTCAGCAGATAGTGCAGGTCGAGCGCCAGCGGCGGGGTGCCCATGCGGGCGCCGGCGCCGTCGCGGGCAGGCAGTTCCTGGTTGCGCCAACCGCTGTTCGGGGTGACCTGATAGAGAAACAAATTGAGTTGGTTAGGCTCGGTCTGGCCGGTGGTGATGCGGTCGGGCGGCAACGCGCTGACGCTGACGCTGCCTATCGCCGACAGATCGAGACCGAGCAAGCCGTTGCCGATCAGGTCCTTCAATCCCGCGGTGACGGCAGCGATCGCCAGAGCGTTGCTCATGGCCGTCCTCCATGACGCTGACGCAGATAATCGTCGAGGCCGAGTTTCGGCTCGCGCGCAGGGCCCGTGGCCGGTGCCGCTGCGAATGCCGCCGGTGCGACGGCACCGACCTCCAGACGCCCGATCGTGACCTGGATCGGTGCCGGCGGCGCCGTGACCGGAGCGAGCGCCATGGCGGCCGCGCGACCGGGGTTCGCTACCGGCGCGACCGGCGCCGTGTCGCGTCTGCGCGGCATCGGGCTCGGCAGGGCTGCCGGGGCTGCCAGTCGTTGCGGCGGCTCCACGGCGGGCTCGTGGACATGCAGGCCGATGGCGCGTGCGATGCTCGTTTGCGGTTGCGGCTGTAGGTGTTCGATGCGCGTCGGACGCTCGATGCGTTCGATGCGTTCGATCCGCGCGATGGGTTCGATGTGATCGTTGCGTTCGCTGCGTGGCTTGGGCTCGGCGGCCACGGCGCCGCTCATCGGGTCGCTCGGTGTGTTTCGGTTCGGGCGTGCATCGGGAAGGCGTTGCATTGTGGAACCGGGTCCATCCTGGTCGCTAAGGCGATGGCTGCGATAAGGCGGCCCGATCGCGGACGAGCCCGCCGCCGGTACCGCCAGCGACGCTTGCGGCTGCGCGTTGACCGCGAAGGCCGGCGTCGGTGCGGTGGCTCGGGTCGCAGTCCCGGGCGTCGGTTTAGGTGCCGCGCTCTCCACCCGGGCATGTTCTTCGGGCCATGCACTTGGCCTGGCGAGCGCCGTCATCGGCGCCGGTGCCGGCGCGACGAGGATCGACTCGACGATCTCCGGCGCGGGGCCCGAGGGCTGCCGTGGCTCGAACAAAGACGGTCGACGACGGATCAACAAGGGGCCCTGTTGGCGGGTTCGCGCCACCACGCGATCAAGAAAGCCGTCGGCGTCCGCGCCGGGCCGTTCCGGACCGCGCTCGCTGTCTGCGGGGTGGTGGCGCGCGCTCATGCCTGCACCATGTCGAGATAGAAACGGCGCCGCGTCGGCGCCATGGCGAGGATGTCGCGTTCGCACCAGGCGTAGTGGCGCGCCAGCACGTGGACTTCGGCGAGCAGGTCCTGCGCCCAATCGTCCAGTTCCTCCCACAGGTAGCCGGCCACATCGAGCGACGCCGACCAAGCGTGACGACAGGAGGGGCATTCGACGGCCAAACGCAGATCCGCGAGCGGGTCGTGATCGGCCATCGCCGCGATGACTCGTCGACGCAGCGAGGTCGGCAATTGCGCCGCGGCTACCGGCTCCCGGCCGCGGTGCGCGCTGACCACGCAGCGCTGCAGCAGCAGGGTCGCGCCTTCGCCCCGGCCCGCGCCGTCGTCCAGCGCGGCGATGTCGTCGCTGCACGGAGGGCGGAAATAGATCCGATAGTCCTTGTGCTCGAGCAGCAAGGGCTCGCGCGGCGACGGCATCTGTGTGGGCAAGGGGCAGACTTCGCCTGCGTCGAAGTCGGTTTCGAGGCGATCGCCGCAGGCCGGGCATGCGGCGACGGCGTGCAGTCGTCCGCCGAACAATCCTTTTTGAAGCAGGAGCAGGCAGGCGTCGCGATCGCCGAGGCAGAGTCGGCGCCAATGCGAACGATCGTATTCGGGCCAGGCTGCCGCCAGCAGTCCCAGCGCCCGCTCGGCAGGCGAGGCCGAGTACGCGGTTTCCCAAGTACGCAGCAGGGTATCGACCATGCCGGAGGCGGAGGTCGCGGCAACGCTGGCTACCGGTGCGGCGGCGGAACTCATGCAGGCTCCGTGAAGCTCGGTTCGGCCGGTTCGACCACGTCGACGTCGCGCTCCCAGCCCTCGTTTTCGAGTTTCAGTCGCTGGATCGCGACCGCGTTGGCGTTGGCGTCGAGATCGGGCAGCGACTGGAATTCGGAGACCCAGCAGCGATACACCTTGTAGGCGATGGCGAGCTGGCCGGCTTCGTTGTAGACCTCGACGATCAGATCCTTGCGAAAGTCCTTCAGCGAGACCTCCGAGCCCAGGCCCGAACCGTAGTTCCAGACCTTGTTCGCCCACTGCTCGAACTCCTTGTCGTGGGTGACGCCGCGTTCGAGCGTGATCGCCTCGAATTCGGTGCGGCCCGGCGATTTACGGCTGCTGCTGGGGTCGCCGCCGTCGCGGTGCTTGACCACCTCGGTACTGCGTTTGAGCGCGCTGACCTTGCTGATGCCGGCGACGTATTTGTTGTCCCACTTGACCCTGAACTTGAAGTTCTTGTACGGGTCGAAGCGCTGCGCATTGACGGTGAACTGGGCCATGGAAGTGCTCCTGAGGCGTGGATGAGAGACTCAGACGTCGATCTGGCCGGCGATCTGCTGGATGCGCAGGACCACGAATTCGGCCGGTTTCAGCGGCGCGAAGCCGACCATGACGTTGACCACGCCCAGGTTGATGTCGTTCTGGGTGGTGGTGTCCTTGTCGCAGCGGACGAAGTAGGCGTCGCGCGGCGAGCTGCCCTGGAACGCGCCCTGTCGGAACAGGTTGTGCATGAAGGCGCCGACGTTGAGGCGGATCTGCGCCCACAGCGGTTCGTCGTTGGGCTCGAACACCACCCACTTCAGGCCGCGGAACAGGCTCTCCTCGATGAACAAGGCGGTACGGCGCACCGGCGTGTATTTGTATTCGTCGGCGAGTTGGTCGGCGCCGCGCAGGGTGCGCGCGCCCCAGACCACGCGGCCGCTGGCCGGCATCGCGCGCAGGCAGTTGATGCCGAGCGGGTTGAGCTCTCCGTTCTCGGCGTCGGTCAGCGGCACCGACAACTGCGGTACGCCGACCAGGGTCGCGTCGAGTCCGGCCGGCGCCTTCCACACGCCGCGGCTGGCGTCGGTGCGGGCGAAGATGCCGGCCACCGCGCCGCAGGGAGCGAAGTTCTCGATGCCGTTGTCGCGCAGCAGGTTGGGCTGGCGCAGGCGCGGGAAGAAGATCGCGGCGTTGCGGCTCTTGGGGTCGGCGACGGTGTCGAGGCCGGCGATCGCCGCCTCCTTGCTGGTCCAGCCGCTCGGCGGGTCGATCACATGGAAAGCCCGGCGTCGCTCGCAATAGGCGGTCGCGGCCGAGAGCACGATCGGTTCGGCGTCGAATTGAACGCCGTCGACGCTCTTGTACGGCGGAATGCACAGCAGGTTGAACAGGTCGGACTGTTCCAGCGCGTACAAGCCCTTCTTCAGTTGCATGCCCTGGTCGGGCAGGAAGTGCAGCGCGCCCAGGTGGCTGCCGTCGGAGGCGGCCTGGTCGGCTTCTTCGTATTTCGCCGCGAGCGCTTCGCGCTTGGTCTCCCACAGCGTGCGCGCGGCGTCGATGTCGGCCTGCGACGCGCCGGACTTGATCAAGTCGTCGAGCTCGGTCTTGGCGTCGCCGACGTCGGCCTCGGCGGTGGTGATCGCGTCGGTGCCGGCGCTGACCGAACCCGGTAGGGCGCCCTTGACCCGCACCAGGGCCGATTCGGATTCGAGCACCCGATCGATACGGCGCGGGCTTTCGACCACGGTGACGTTGAGATAGGTTTCCACCGTGCCGCCCGGGCTGGCGTCGCGCACCGTCAGGTTGAACAACGCGGACTGGTCTACGCCGAAGGCCAGTGCGACCTCGGCGTTGGGCGAGGCGACGATTTCGCCGCGCAGCTTGCCGCCCCAGGCGCCCTCATAGGCGGCTTCCAGCGACAGCTCCTTGATCGTCAACGGCGCGCGCGCGGGCGCGATGCTGGCCTTGGCCGCCTTCTGCACCGTTTGCGCAGTCGCATCGGGTTTTTCCGAAGCCCCCTTGGCGACCAGGGCGACCGCTTTGGCGGCGCTTTTCTCCGGGTCGTTGGGGTAGGTGTTGGCCTTGGTCTCGGCCGCGGCAGCCGCTGCCGCGGCGCTGTCGCCGGTGGCCGCCGCGGCGACTGCGATCGCCGCCGCTTCGGCGGCCGGGCTGGCGAAGCTGGCGGTGTTGGAGGCGTACAGGCGCACGATGATCGCCTGACTGCCGCCGTTGAGGAAAAAGTCGCGCACCGCATAGCCGAGTTGGCTGTGCAGCCACAGTCCTCCGTAACGGCGTTCGAAGTCGCCGAAGCTGTTGATCACGATGGCCCGGTCGACCGGGCCGCGCCGGGCGCGTCCCACGAAGGCGGTGATCGAGGTCGCGACCCCGGCGATGGTGCGGACTCCGCTTGGAATCTCCTCGACGTAGACGCCCGGGTAGGTGAGCGCAGCTGGCATGACCATTCTCCTTGCTGGGTTCGTGGAATCAGGATGCGAAGGGCGTCGGCGCGCGGCCGAGCGAGTACAGCGCGGTGCCGTCGGGCAGACGGCGCAGGCGCAACGCGCCGTCGTCGACCAGGCGTTCGAGCGTCGCTTCGATGCGCGCGTGGGCGGTGACGTAGCGTTGCTGCGGCAGCCACCACCGGACGATGCCGTCGAGCGTGTCGGCGGCGAGCGGATGCGCGCCGATGTAGCCGAGCACCGCGGCTTCGATTTCGGCGTCGCGTTCCTGCGCTCGTTCCGGCATCGTCATTGCGGCGTTTCCTTGCTCCGACGATGGATAGCAAGCAATCGCCGTGCCAACTTTTTCGCGATTAACCCGGGCCGAGAGGAAGTCGGGGCAAGGTCATGAAAAGCGAAGCGAAGATTGCCGGTCGACGGAAAGCGGCGCGGCTCGCGAGTGTGGGCGGCGAAGACGTCCGGGTGCGCGCGCACCCACATCGCCGGGTGCGCGCGGGCATTCGCTGCGTTCAGCCGATGCGCAATCGATCGCCGTGGATGCCGTGGCGCTTGAGCAACTTGCCGAGGTGTCGGCGCTCGGTATGCGAGATCTCGGCGGCATGGCTGATGTTGCCCTTGGCCTGTTGCATCAAGCCGATCAGATAGCTGCGCTCGAACGCTTCGATCGCCCGGCGCTTGGCCGAGGCGAAGCCTTGCGGGTGCTGGATCGGATCGGCCGACGCCGATTCGGTCGCCGGCTGCGGTTCGGCTTGCATGGAGGCATCGGCGAAACTCAATTCCTCCATGCCGATATCGGGCAGGTCCGAGCGCAGACAGGTGCGCAGGATCACGTTTTCCAGTTCGCGCACGTTGCCGGGCCAACGGTGCCGGGCCAGCGCCTGCAATGCCGCAGGGCTCCATTCGCGCGCTGGCATGTCCTGGTTGCGCACGATCTCCCCCAGCAGATGCCGGGCGAGCAGGACCACGTCGTGACCGCGTTCGCGCAGCGGCGGAAGCGCCACATACAAGGCGTTCAGCCGATACAGCAGGTCGCGGCGGAAGTGCCCGGCCTCGACCGCGGCGAGCAAGGAAATATTGGTCGCCGCGACGATGCGTACATCGGCCACACGCACCGGGCGTTCGCCGACCGCGCGAAACTCGCCGTTCTGCAGGAAACGCAGCAGGATGGTCTGTGCACGCGCGGACAACGAGTCGATCTCGTCGAGGAACAAGGTGCCGCCGTTCGCATACTCGACCAGCCCGGGCTCGCTGGTGCGCGCATCGGTGAAGGCGCCGCGGCGATGGCCGAACAGTTCCGATTCGAGCAGCGAATCGGGCAGGGCTCCGCAATTTATCGGGACGAACGGCCCCAGGCTGCGCGGGCTGGCGTAATGGACCTCGCGCGCGGCCAGTTCCTTGCCGGTGCCGGTCTCGCCTTCGATCAGGATCGGCGCATTGCAGCCGGCATAGCGTTGCAGCAGGCGCCGGACGGCCTGCATCGGCTCGGACTCGCCGATCATCGACATAGACGGTCCCGTCGGCTTCGTTGCGGAAGTCCGTGGCATGGACATCTTCCTTGTCGGGTGGCCTCCGGCGCGGGCGTACGGCGTCGAAGCGGGGGAGACGGGCCGCAGCCGCGGCCACCTGCTAGGGAACGCGATCGATGGCGGGCGGCGGCCAAACCGGACGAATGCCGCGGCCCTGGCCGTTCCTCCCCCCTGCCGGGTCGCGCCGGTATCCGTGCGTCAAGGGTGCGCAATGCCGTCGAAATTCGTCGAAAGCGTGACGTTGTCGGTGCCGTGACGCGATCTCGGGCCGCAGCGAGCGGATCGCGTACCGGGGCGGCATGCGTCTCGTGCACGCTTGCGCGTACCGACCGCGGCGACTAGCGTGTCGGCGGTCCGCGCTTCGCGCCGTAACGAATCCATGCCATGACCTCCCGCCGTCGCTTCCTGCACAGCTCCTTGCTTGCCGCCACTTCCGCTGCCTTGCCGGCTTTCGCCGCATCGGGGCAGGCTTCGGGTCAGAACAGCACCGGCGCCAAGCTGGTGTCGACCTGGGACTTCGGTGTCGGTGCCAACCAGGCGGCCTGGCCGGTGCTCGCCGCCGGCGGTTCCGCGCTGGATGCGGTCGAGGCCGGCGCGCGCTGGGCCGAGGCCGATCTGTGCAACAGCACCGTCGGCCGTTGCGGCAACCCGGACCGCGACGGCGTGCTGACCCTGGACGCCAGCATCATGGACGGCGACGGCCGTTGCGGCGCGGTCGCCGCGCTCGAAGACATCGCCCATCCGGTCAGCGTCGCGCGCCGGGTCATGGAGCGCACGCCGCACGTGTTGCTGGTCGGTGCCGGCGCGCAGCAATTCGCGGTCGAGCAGGGCTTTCCGAAACAGGTCTTGTTGACCGCCAAGGCCCGCGCCGCCTGGCAGGAATGGCGCAAGACTTCGAAGTACGCACCGAAGATCAACGCCGAGCGTCTGGACACTGCCAAGCCCGGCGACAGCAGCAACCACGACACCCTCGGCATCCTCGCCATCGACGCCAGCGGCAAGCTCGCCGGGGCCTGCACCACCAGCGGCATGGCCTGGAAGCTGCACGGCCGGGTCGGCGACAGCCCGATCGTCGGCGCCGGCTTGTACGTCGACAATGAAGTCGGCGCCGCGACCGCGTCCGGCGTCGGCGAGGAAATGCTGCGCAACGCCGCGAGCTTTCTGGTGGTGGAGCTGATGCGCCAGGGCCGCAGCCCCGACGAGGCCTGCCGCGAAGCGATCGACCGCCTGGTGCGCAAGCGGCCGCAGGCGAGCAAGACCCTGCAGGTCTGCTTCCTGGCGATCAACAAGCACGGCGAAGTCGGCGCGCACGCGCTGCATCGCGGTTTCGTCTACGCCGTCTGCGATGCCGGCAAACGCGATGCCTTGCTCGACTCGCGCTCGGTCTATACGACCGAGCGGACGTGAGCGCCGTCATGAGCCGGCGCAGCCTGGAAATCTCGGCGAACTCGTTGGGCTCGGCGCTCGCCGCGCAGGCCGGCGGCGCCGACCGGGTCGAGCTGTGCGAGAACCTGGGCGAGGGCGGCACCACCCCATCCTACGGCACCCTGGCGGTCGCCCGCGAGCGTTTACGCATTCCCTTGTACGTGTTGATCCGTCCGCGCGGCGGCGATTTTCTCTACGACGAATCCGAACTCGCGGTGATGCGCGCCGACGTCGAGGCTTGTGTGCGGCTCGGTTGCGATGGCGTGGTGATCGGCGCGCTCGATGCCGACGGCGACGTCGACAGCGCGCTGTGCCGCGAGCTGGTCGCGGCGGCCGGCTCGCTCGGCGTGACCTTTCATCGCGCCTTCGACGCCGCGCGCGACCAGAGCCGGGCGCTGGAAGCGGCGATCGCTCTGGGTTGCGAACGGATCCTGACCTCCGGCGGCGCGGCCGATGCCTGGAGCGGCGCCGACCGCATCGCCGCGCTGGTGGCGCAGGCGGCCGGACGCATCGGCCTGATGGCCGGTGCCGGTGTCACCCCGCAGAACATCGTCGCGCTTGCGCAGCGCGCCGCGGTCGATGAGTTGCACGCCTCGGCGAAGCTGCCGACGCGTTCGGCGATGCGCTATCGCAACGAGGCGCTGGCGGGGTTGGCGGCGGATTGGGAGCAGAGCGATGAGGGAAGGGTGCGGGAGTTGCTGCAGGCTTTGCGGGGGTAGTTGTGTATGGTCTTGGGGGCGTGAATCGCGCTTTTAGGGTAGGAGCGGCGCAAGCCGCGACCGCGCGGCATCGATCTCGCTGCGCTGCCGGCCGCAGCCCTCTGTAGGAGCGGCGTAAGCCGCGACCAAGGAACGCGCAGAGGCAGCAGCGCAGACGTCATCGATCGAAGCCGTGAACTGTCGCGGGGTAGGAGCGGCGCAAGCCGCGACCACGCCGCTTGCCGTTACGGCGTTTCTTACCGTTGAGCGTTGAAGCAACATCTACAGCTTCCGTCCGCTAATGCGGCTGGGTTACTTTCTTTTGCTGGCCCAAAAGAAAGCTAACCAAAGGGAGGCCTTCCTTGACGAAGCTCCCCTGCGAGTACGTAGCTGGCGCCGGGATTTTTCGATAGGACATCCTTGTCCTATCGAGTCATTCGGTCTAAACGCTGGGCGCACGTCCTGTGCGCCGCCCTCCGGGTCTACGGTTGCATCGCAAGTTTGGAACTGCGCCAAGCTTTCATCGCAACCGCAACCGCAACCGCTACGGCAACGGCAACGGCAACGGGCTGAGGGTTCGCGCTTGTTCTTGGGTAGGAGCGGCGCAAGCCGCGACCACGCGAGCTGGATTGCCCGCGCCGGAAGCCACAGATTCGCGGTCGCGGCTTGCGCCGCTCCTACCCCGGCGAAAGTGCGTCGCTTCGATGGATGGCATTGGCGTTGTTGTCTCCGCGCGTCCCGCGGTCGCGGCTCACGCCGCTCCTACAGGGGATGGCGTCGCTGCAGTCCGATTTCCTATTGTTGGCCTTGGTCTTGGCATTTCGCTGTGCGCCGTCCCGCACTAGCGAAGGCAGTCGAAGACCCGAAGGGCGGCCCGCAGGGATGCGGGCTGTTTTTCATCGGGACAGGGATGTCCCGTACGAAAAATCACCGCGGATGCATCGCTCGTGCGGGCTGGTGATTCAAAACAAAGCAACTTTTTTGGTTAGGCGGTCTCTAAGCTTAAGTGCATCACCCACCGAAGGGTTCTGCACATGGGCCACCACTACACCCACCTGAGTCCCGAAGAGCGCGGCGCCATCATGGCCTGGGTCCGCCAAGGTCTCA